>CAYNEU010000208.1:0-6135 GCA_964396275.1 uncultured archaeon
AATGAAGCATTGTGTGACACATTTGGAATTGATCTGTCTCGAATAAATGCTAAATTACTCATATCTGCGTTTCAAAATACCGCTTACCCTTTGGTCCCAAAATCAATAGAAGAACTCTCTACAGCATTGCTTTTTGGAAAAATTATTATAATGGGAGGATTACAACCTGGGCAATCTACAACCTCGGTCGCTCTCGAAGTAGCTGAGTTTATAACAGCTGAAGAATTAGTGGTTCTTACAGATGTAGACGGTATTTATGATAAAGATCCAAAGAAATTTAATGATGCCAAATTGTTGAAACACTTGACTTATGCTGACTTACAAGAAATTATACTAAATCTACACGATAATAAGCAAGCAGCAGCCGGGGAATATCGCATTTTTGATGCAGTATCTTTACAAATTTTAAAAAGAAGTAAACTTCATATTAGAGTTATGTCTGGTAAAGATCTAAAAGAATTTGAAAAATATTGGAATGGTGAAGAAGATATAACTTGTACCACTATAACTGAATGAAAATCTTTGATAAATTATTTTAATCTTCTAATCTTTATAATCCTATATTAACCCTCTTAAACTCGAGTGAAAAAATGTCTCAATCTTCATGGAAAGATCAAATAAAAAAAAAATGGGGTCCTCATAGTCATTGTCCAATATGTGGTAAAGCAATGCCTACTGATAAAAAATTTTGTAGTCAAGCTTGTCGGGATAATTATCTTAACCAAGAGAGAAAACAGAAGAAAAAAGGAAGATTACAATGCGTTTTTTTAATAGTGATGTTAGTTGTAATGATGTTAATAATGATAGTACCAGGATTTTTTGCATAAATTTGATGTGAACTTAGCACTTATTATCCTTTTTTTGGATTTTGATAAAATTTTGGTAAAAATTAAAATAATAATTTTATTTAATGAATATATAAAATAATGAATATTTCTTCAAGCAGGGATAACCAAGTTGGTCAACGGTGCCGGACTTTTTTGGAAATTAATCCTCAATAACTGGACTCAAGATCTGATTATTATTTTATCCGTTGATTAACATAATAACTAATGAGATATCCGGTGAGATAGCTCTTCGTGGGTTCGAATCCCACTCCCTGCATTATTCCAAATTTTCAAGTACTTTTTTTAAAGTTTTATTCAGAAAATTCACTAAAGGTTTTAATATTTCATCATCACTCTTTTTGCTCTTTAAAAACAACAGAAGAAGTACTGGTGCCTTAAGGATATTTGCAGCTCTTTCAGCTATAATAGTACTCATCAATTTTTTATCCACACCAAATAAATTATAAGAAGCTGTTAATGATTTTAATCCTTTAATTGCTGGAGGACTTCCTAGAGTTATATTCCCGATCCCCAAATTTGGTTGATCAGAAATTAATAATAGAAAACTCTTATGTAATTTAAAAAGGTTAAAGTATATTGTAATTTCATCAATTTCTATATTATCTTCAGCTAAGGGCTTCATTTTTATAAATAATTGTGCTTTTAGATTTTAATTATACAATTAAAAATAGATGCTATAGTATAACAATGCTTATATTATTTAATTATATTTAAAAATTATATTTAAATAAATAGCAAATAATAATATGTTATCATCTGAATAATTGAATTCTAAAGAAAGTCTAAAGTGTTAAAAATCGAGGGTAAAAACTATAAAAAATTCAATAGCAAAATAAATATTTGTTATAATTGTGGAGTACAAATTGTTGATCAAAAACAAAAATATTGTCCTAATTGTCAAATAATCTTGAATCCTAATGCGTATATTAATTGGAAAAAGAGCTGGTATGGATTTTTATGCTGTTTATGTTTTATTCCTGTTTTAATTGCTTTTTTAATTATTTTTATCTTATGAAATTTTAATAAGTTTTAATCGGAAGATATAACTACATCAGATATTCTCTGTCTTCGAATATCAAAATCATGATCAAGATGGATTGTTAAACAATGTTGATCTTCTTTCTGCAGATTTTTATGAACATAACTTATAGGAACTACGGGTAATTCTGATTGTAATATTGCTTTTTTTGGAATTGGAATGGGGATAACAGCTTTGCATCTCTCACAATTTACTAATACTACTTTAATATCATGCGATTCAATTTTTTTCATTCTTTCTAATACATCAGTAGATAAATTAGAAGTAGCTAAAGTTAACTTCTCTTTTTTCTTAGGTGCTTCAGGAACAATTGGGATATCTAATTCAAGCTCTACCTTTGATGAATATTCAGTTTTTAATTCTTCTTCTTTTTTTAATGGTTTTTTAGCGGGTTTTTTCTTTTTAATTTCCTCCCGCGTAGTCTTAATCTTAGTTTTTTTTAAAATAGTCGGTTTATTCTCCTTAATTATTTTCTTTTTAGCCAAAAATCTCACTTGTTGAAATTTTGAGTTGTCTAATTATTAAGATCACCTATAATATTAAAAAAGTTATATCTTTTGAAATTGAAAATATCATTTCTATTTATAATTATAAAAATCCGGATAAAAATTTAAGTATAAACTATGCATCGAATATAAATTGATCAATAACAATTGTTAGAAGAACTATTATTGATTGATGGTTTACTTAAACACCAAAAATCTGTCTTAGGTTATTATAAATTTTTGATAACTCAGAAATTATTTGAGTATTGTTTTGTTGAAGATAATAATTAATATAACCAGCTAAACCTTCAGTATCTTTAATCCAGTTTAGAAACGATTGTATTTCACTTTTTAATTGAGGATCTACACTGGAGACGCCCCCTGCTGAAGCTGTAACCTCTGCAGAAGTAGCACCACCCGTTTGAGCCGTTTTTCCCCCCATTTGAGCACCAACATCTATGTATGGTCCTTGTGTGCTCATAGTCCCTATTGCTCTTTGAACATCCATTATAGCTCCACGGGCATCTCCATCTGGTTGAAGATAGCATATAAGTTTATGCTCCTCATCTTTTGCTGCGCATATACTTCCTTCACCTTTTAAAGATATAGCGACTAAACGTTCAGTCTCCATTTGCAATACTGAATATTTTACTCCAGAAACTATTATGAATTGAGCATTTTGACCCGTCCAACTTGATACTACTCTATCAACATCTCCGCTAATATCCCAATTATCTGTTGTATAAATAACTTCTCTTCCTTTAATTACTACAGCTGCGATAATGTTTGGATCTGAATGCATCAAATTGTAAACTGCGGTTGCGGGATCTACTGGCATTTTTTTTCCTCTTTCTTTTGGGAATTTTAAAATAAAATAAAGTCTAAAATCATTAAGTTTTGTTATAAAATAATTATATACTAATTTATTAAAAATTTATCTATAACATAATTTTAACCAATTTTTTTCTCTTTTTTTAAATTTATCTTACCAAAACACGATTGATCACGGGACTTAATGGACCCCAAATCTTTTTTAATATTTGCTTTATTTTCATTTTCAAAGGAAATTCTATTCTTAAAAAAAAGCTGATGATTAATATCATTTTTCTTTAAATTTTCCAAATGATTTTCTAAATTAATACTATTTTTAAATAATTTCCCACATATGGGACAACATGGAGATTGATTTTCTAGTAGTCCTTTTGGTTTTTTCACAATAACCTGAAATCTTTTCTTTACATTAAGTGAATCCTCATGATACCGACAAAAATGTCTCACTAATTTTCCATAAGGAGGATATTCAAAAAAAACTTTACTTCCATGAGTGCATTCCCAATATAAAATATCAGCATTACACTTTGGACATTTTGATTGAAAAGAGCGAAGATAACAATGCTTTCCATGGGTTTTATAATAATGTCGCATTATATTAAGTAAAACAATGAACTTATTAAAATTTTTCGATCTATTCAGAAATTCAAAAATGAACAATTAAGTTTCTTATTAATGGATAAATCCTCAAAACGCAAACATTTAAATGTGCTAGATTAATTATGAAAATTAAAGAAGAGAATTTTTAAAGGGTTGGCGTTATTGGATCTTTCATTCCCTCAAAAAACTTTTAATTTATGCCCAGAATGTGGTAATGAAAATTTAATCTCAGATGATTCTCGTGGTGAGATAGTTTGTGGTGTGTGTGGTTTAGTATTAAGTCAAAGAATTATAGATGCAGGTCCCGAATGGCGAGCTTTCACATCAGAAGAGGCAAACAAAAAAGTAAGAGTAGGAGCTCCTACAACACTTACACTCCATGATAAAGGATTAAGCACTATGATAGGCTGGAAGAATAAAGATGCATTTGGAAAGACTTTAAGTCCTAAAATGAAAGCTGATGTTTATCGGTTAAGGAAATGGCATGTCAGAACACGTACTAATAAATCGATTGATAGAAATTTAGCATATGCAATGAATGAACTAGACAGATTTTCTTCTCAATTGAATCTGTCTAAAGATTTAAAAGAATCTGCCGCACATATTTATAGGAAAATGGCAAATAAAAATTTGATTAGAGGTAGATCAATTGAAGCAATGTTAATTGCATCAATTTACTTGTCATGTAGATTAAATATTATACCAAAAACTTTAGATGACTTCATAGAATTTGCTTCAGTAGATAAAAAGAAAGTCGCTCGATGTTATAGATTAATTTTAAAGGAGCTTAGATTAAATATACAAGTATCCTCTCCCATATTTTTTATTCCACGGTTTTGTGCCGAATTAAACTTATCTGGAAAAACTCAAAATAGAGCTGCTTCTATTTTAAAACTTGCAAACAAATATCGCATTACAGCAGGAAAAGCCCCAACAGGTTTAGCAGGAGCAGCATTATATGTTGCTGCGATTCAAGAAGGAGAAAGACGTACTCAAAAAGAAATTTCAATTGCAGCGGGAGTTACTGAAGCAACTATCCGAAATCGATATAAAGAATTAGTTGATCATTTAAAATTTGAAATAAAAATTTAACAAAATTCTCTTCTTTTCGATTTTAAGGAGTATTGAGATAAAATATACATTTAATAAAAAGAATAAGACCTAACGAACTTTGATTCGCTTTATAACATCTGGGCGCTTCTTATACAAAATACGAAATCCACAGTGAGAACATTTAATACCCGGAAGAGCACTTAATTCTTTTTTGCTAACTTCCTTGCCACAACTTTTCCGAGCACACACATATTTCATAGTTATATTAAATTCTCAATGATTAAAATACTTTTTGCTTAACTCCTTTAAGAAAAAATAATTTACAAGCAAGATGAGATTATTAAAAAAAAGTGACCTTAGATATATAATGACTTTCGTTTATCTTCAGTATCAACAAGTTGGATTGAATCGAGATCTTTTTCTAACTGATCTCTTTTAATTTGAAGATTCTTTGTTATTTCTTCTATATTTTCCAAGGAATATTTCTTTTTAATCGGTAATGTGAAGGATTTTTTAAGCATTTCTAAAAGAGTTATTGATGCTTTCAAATCAGTAATATCTTCGTTTATCATGGCCATATTATCTGTTTCTGCTAGAAAAACTAGTCCATCAATATTAAATCGTGCTTTTGCTAATGTCGGAATCAAACCATTCGCACCAATAATTACTCCTTTTTGAATCTTTTGGCAATTATTTTCCAATAAATAATGGTCTAATAACTCTTGATTTGTTGAACTAAGATAAATTCTAGGTAGATTAGAAGTGATTTTTCTACTGTTAACGGGGTATGCTCCTAAGGTAACTATTAATTTTATTCCGTACTGATTAATAACTTCACTTAGAAAATTCGATATTTTATATATCCCTTTTGGAGTGAGACTTTGGGCGTCAGCAGTTATTAAAATAAGATCTCTTAATTCATTTGGGTCTTTCCAATATAGAATTTCAGCTTTAGGAGCAGATAATAAACTATCATCAACAATTGCCCCAGCAGGATAATCATCAAAAATAATATCAATTAAATTTTGAGCGTCAAGCTGACCGATAAGAGAATCTAAAGCAAATTTGCCAACATCTGCAATTCCAGGCATTCCTAAAATACAAAGAGGTCTTATAAAATCTTCTTCAGTTATATTTTTATGTTTTATAATTCTTATTCCTTCCATAACTTTTTCCCTTTTATTAAATACATCCCTAATAATAGGGTGATTTTATCAATTTAAAAACGATGTATTATCCTAGTAGACACAAGAATTATTGTAAAAGTAATATATTCATA
>CAYNEU010000209.1:0-2420 GCA_964396275.1 uncultured archaeon
CTTGATGATATATATCAGATTGCCTAAAAAATTCTAACATTATTGGTGTTTGGGGCTTATTTAGAGGAGATTGAGTTATAATCCTATTATAAAAGTTTGTGAAATCTAAGTCTACAACTACTCCTCCTAAATCAAAAATAATTGCCTTAACTTTCATTATAAAAAAAAAATGTCTTTATGCTTTGAATAAGAGATCGAATAAATAATTTATTTTATTCATTTTAACGTATTCTTAATGTCTAAAATAAATTCTTGTTGAGAATTTTCTAAAGGGTATTGGTAATTTATATTTTGGAAAATTCCTTGTATCTTGTTCAAGCATTTCAAGCAATTCATCTAACTTTACATTATTAATTTGCTCAGATGTTTGATTTTTCGGACCAATTGGTTTATTTATCAATCTTTTTCTAATAGAAATCGTTTGGTTCTGCTGTTCTTTTTTGCCAATTATTATTGTGTATGGTATCCACTCAATTTCAGATTGTCTTATTTTCTTTCCTACACTTTCTTCTCGATCATCGAAATCTGACCTGAATTCTTCGCTATTAAGGATATTAAGTAATTTTTCAGCATATTCGTTCTGTTCATCACTCACCGTTATGATTCGTACTTGTATTGGAGATAACCATGTTTTAAATCCTGGAACAAGTTTATCTTTATTTCTGATAGCGGATTCGATTAAACCCCATAAAACTCTTTCTACAGCACCAGTTGGAGAGTTATGAAGAATTATAGGATGTTTTAATTGACCATCAGTATCAATAAAAGATATATTGTATTTCAGTCTTTTAACACCATCAGTATCAAACATAAATTCCAACGAACTTTCTACATCTATTTGGTTTGTCGCTAATGTAGCGCTCTTACCTTGAGCTGAAAGAACATTCCTTTCAAATTTTAATACATAATAATAATATCTATCTTCCCACAACTCTAATAAAGTAGGATATTGTTCTGATTTGACTAAATCGATGATCCAATGTTTGTTTTCTTTATAAAATTCCTGAGTAACTCTGAATATTACAAAAGTTTTTATTCCTAAATCATTTTCAAGATTCTTGATTAATTTATATTGTTTTTTAAATTCCTCAATGGAAGATTCGATATCTTTACACATTGTATGCATATCTGGCATTATAAAAGCTCGCAATCTTCTTAAACCGCTCAATTCACCTTCTAATTCGCGTCTAAACGCGTACTGTTCATATTCATAAGCTCTTAAAGGAAAATAATGTGGTTTCAAATTCATTTGAGAAAATAAATCAAAAAGAAGGAAATCACACGCATATCTTAATAAGTATCTATCACTTCCAGATTCAACCCAATAACTCCTTGCTGGAAAACGAGCGGTTTGCGCCGTCAATTTCTTATTTTTAACGGTATACATAACAGGAGTATCAACAAGTATTGCCCCATAATCTATTAATCGATCTTCTATATAATTTTTAATGAGATTCTTCATAATAATTCCTTTTGTATACCATCGAAAGTTCCCTGCATCTGTGTTTGGATCAAAATCTAATAATTCAAATTCTTTCATAACTTTGATATGAGCTGGTTCGAATGCTTTCCCCGTTAATCTTGAACCTATTTCTGAATTTAGGAATGTATAAAATTCTTTGTCCTTAATCTCTTTTGGTAATATGATTTCATGATTTTCATCAAAATTTAGATTAAGTTCATTTCCTAAGTTTGTAATTATTTTGAATTCTGAGTTTTTAACTTGTTCCTCAGGTTTAATAGCTAATTTTACATCTCTATACATTTCTGCCATTTCATGACCCAAACAGTTGATTTTAAATGACTTATACCATCCAAAAGGGGAAAATCTTGCTGTAATACCTCTTTCTTCTAAATTTTTTGCGATTTTTGGGCAGACCTCCATAGCATTTGGTTCATTACTAAGAAATTTACTTAAATGTGCCCATGGATACACTAGAACTTTATCAATATGATACTTCTCGCGATCTTTAATAAGTTCTAATAATTTCCTTGGTTTTCCCTTTATTTCACCATTCTCAATTCTTTTATTGTGTTCTCTTATTTCTTCATTTTTTTGTCTCACTCTATCTGGAAATCCGGTAATTTGTAATATTGCTGCCTCTATTTCATCAGCCCCTTGTTTAGCAATTAAATTGGTATCATAAGTATCTTGATCTTCAACTGAAACGAAACAAACAAGAATTAAGCCCTCCATTCTTATAATATCCTCTGTAAACTCCTGTGGATTACTTGTCGCTTCTTTATTTTTAATAACTTCCACATTTTGAGAATGAATTAATAAGATTTTCATGATGAATCATTTTTTTAGTCTTTTTACCACTAGATTATAAAAAATTCTAAATATTTTTTTTACTTTTGATAAATAATTATATTCAAAATTCAAATTAATTGTTATTGAAATTAATTTCTATTATAAT
>CAYNEU010000210.1:0-2633 GCA_964396275.1 uncultured archaeon
ATTTTGCGTAATTAAATAGAATTTTTATTTTATTCCTTTAGACTTTAAGATTATGAATATTAATATTAATTTAAATTTTTATTCTATTAGGGAAGCACCACAACTTGGACAGTTTTCTACCTCTTTTAATATTTCCTGTTTACAATATGGACAGTAAACCTTATCTTCCCTTTTTTTTTCATCTTCAATTGTTTGAAGTATTCGGGTAATTTGGGCTTTTGGATCTGGAATCTCTTCATGAGAATTATAAATACTTAATTGATTTTGGCAATTTGGGCAAATATTTCTTTTTAAAATTACGTAACGATAAATGAGAAAGGGAACTATTGCAAAACCTAATGAAGAAATAATTGCTAGAATCCAGATATTAATGTACATATTCTCTATGGATTTTCTTTTAGGTTTTAAAATTTCTTTCTCACAATTCTTGCAGTATGCGAATTTATTATGTTTACGCATTACTCTCATTTTAAATAAGAATATTTAATTATTTTAATTTTTGTGGTAGGATACTATAAGAATTTATTATAATATTCCATTGTGCTTTAATTTGTTAAAAATTTAATAAAATGAGGTAATTAAAAATAAAACGAATAAGTCCTTATTGATAATAATTTACTAAATCTTAGTTGAATTATAGCTAAAATATAATTTATTTTTTGATTTAATTTGAAGCACAAATCTTTGTTTATTGCATTAGAAGGGATTGATGGATCAGGCACAAGCACTCATAGTCACCTTCTTAAAGGTTTTTTAGAAAGCAAGGGGTTCAAAGTTTATTTAACGATGGAACCGTCTGAAAGCGACATTGGGAAATTAGTCAGGAACTATTTAAAAGATAAAAATGTGCCACCTGCCACTGATGCATTATTATTTGCTACTGACAGAAACTTGCATTATCATAACGAAATCAAGAAAAAACTAGAAGAAGGGTATATCGTTATATCCGATCGTTATTTAGAATCTTCAATAGTATATCAATCTTTACAATCAGATAAAATCTCTGTTGAATGGGTTATGGAAATAAATAAATTTGTAGAACTACCTGATATAACAATTATTTTAGATATCGATCCAAAAACGGCATTAGCAAGAAAAGAAGAAGATGATTTGGAAAAATTTGAGGATAACTCGTTCTTAGATAAAGTAAGAGATCTTTATCTCAGCCGCGCTAAACAAGAAGGGTATTCTATTGTTAACTCTGATGATATTATAGAATTTGTTCAAGAAAAAATTCAGAAAATTATACTTGATAAACTAAAAGATTTGAGTTAAATTATAAAAAATAATAACAAAACCGGTGTTTTCAATACTATAATTAGTTAATTAACTATAGAACAAATTATTAAAATAACTCGCTACATTAATTCTTCAATTTCTTTTTGAATATGTTCGATTCTGATTTTCGATTTTAACAAGATCTTACTTCTTCCATATTTTTGAAACCATCTATTAAATCTGGCTTGGATTGAAACTTCTCTCGTACCAGCCATATGTTTATCTGCTAAACATATTATTTTTTCTTCTAAAGTGATAGGTAAATAGTCTTTTTCAGGTAATCCTACTTTCTTAGCATCTTGTTTATCTAAACCACCTAAAATATGAGTTTCACAGATTCTCGCGAGTTTATCTGAAAAACCTCTCTGTCTTAAGATTTTACCACCTATTAATGCATGCTTAAAACCATGGGTTTTAGATCTCCCAATATCATGCAATAAAGCCCCAATTTCAATCAAATTTACATCTAATTTTGCTTTTTTTACTTTATTTGCTATTTCTATGGCTTTATCAGCAACTTTTTCTGAATGGCGTCTAACTGAGAGTGGGATTTTCAATCTCCTTAACAATTCTAATGCAAACTCCCGATCGGGTAAAATTTCTTCTTCATTCACCATTATTTTTTATAATTAACCAATTAACTTTAAGTTTGAGTTATTATATAATTCAGTAAATTACGAATCTAAGTAAGAAATCTGCAATCTTTAAAGTATTAATTTTAATAGATCGTGAATAATAGAATACAGTTTCTAATTTGTAAGAAAAGAGACTTATGCTAATAGAATTTTATTAGAATTCTTCATAAGGGCCACTTATTAATCCACCAGCTATTCCACCTATTAACACTCCTAGAAATGCACTAATTATTCCACCTAATGTTTCAATCAATTGAGCTCCTTGGAATAAAGCCATTAAATCCACCTGAGAAAAGATGCTTAGTATAATCCAAATCAATAAAACTACAATAACCACTAATGAACTCGCTATTGTTCCTCGTCTTAAACCTTTTGCTATTGACCCTGTGATGTAACCTAAGAAAATCCATGCTAAAATTTCGGGAACAAAGAAGCCGAGAATAGAAGGGGTACCAGTAAAAAATGAAATCATATCAAAATCAAAATTTGCTCCTACTAATAATGCTACTACTCTTAATCCATTAATTCCGGAAGATATAATGGTTACAACATCAACCATATTAAAGAAAAAAGCTGAAAAAAAACTAAGTGTGACCCCAACAATAATACCAATAATCAATCGATAGGACGCCATTATTAAAACCAATACAGAATTAAATGATTATATTATAGTTATATTCTATAAGTTATATTAATAATTAAAATCATTTTGCTATATTA
>CAYNEU010000211.1:0-8028 GCA_964396275.1 uncultured archaeon
GGAGTTGCTACAATTATAATAGTAAAGTTAAAAAGAAGTAAAATTAATCATTAAACTTTTTTTTAAATATTTTTTTTCCTATTTATTTTATTTTTTATTCTCAGTATTTTAAAATATTTCATCCATGCTTTATTGATTGAATTTTCTTCGTATTTATTCCACTTTTAAAAGTTATGGTTTATTTAGACTATTAAAAGTTACAAAAAGAAATAAGCACTTTCAATGGAATCATGACTGAGTGTAATCAAGAAGAAAGAAAAAACAATTGTACTTGTACGTACAATTGCCATAGAAGAGGAAAATGTTGTGAATGTGTGGAATACCATCTTTCTATGAATCAATTACCCGGATGTGTATTTGCTAAGATTTCCAAAGAAGCTGAAAGATCTTACAATAGGAATTTTGAATATTTTGCAAATTTAGTATTAAAAAAATAGTGTTTTACAAAATAACATGAAAAATAAAGAAATAACTGAATTTAATCATATTTTTAAAGAGAAAGCAGTTGATTATATCCAATTTCAATTTACAACGATTTTGGGTGAATTTAAAGCCGTTGAGTTTCCCGCGAAAATTTGGGAGGAATTAAAGAACGGAACGGGTATTGATGGATCCAGTTTAGGGTTCCTTACAACAGAACAAAGTGATATGCGTATTGTACCAGATTTTAATACATTTGGTATTCTTCCTTGGAATCCAAGAGTGGGCCGTTTTATATGTAATTTAACTGATAATAAAGGTAACTCTTATCCCACATGTCCTCGAGGGATACTTAAAAAAATTATTGCTAAAGCGGATTCTATGCAATTTAAATTTAATACAAGACCAGAATTGGAATGGTATTTTATCACAAACGATTTAAAACCAGGAGATAAAGGAACGTATATGGATATACTACCTAAGGATGAATTCCAAGATCTACGTCGCCAGATTACAGATGATATGATGCTTATGAATATCGGTGTTAAAACTATACATCATGAAGTAGGCTTAGGACAACAAGAAGTTGAATTCATAGCAGATAACGCCTTACTACAAGCTGACAATGTACAAACCGCAAAGTTAATTACGAAGGTCAGAGCTTTTTATAATAAATTAATTTGTACTTACATGCCAAAACCTTTTGAAGATATGGCGGGAAGTGGGTTGCATATTCATCAATGTCTCGAAAGAAATGGTGATAACGCATTTACTGATACTGATAAAGGTTTGAGTGATAACCTAATATATTATATTGGAGGAATTCAACACCATATAAAGGTAATATCTGCCGTTTTAAATCCTACAACTAATTCTTACAAACGTTTAATTCCACATCATGAAGCACCCGTGTTCAATTCATGGGGGGTAGGAAATAGAACAGCATTAATCCGTGTGCCTGGATATGAAAATTCTACTCGTGTTGAATATAGAGCGGGTGATGCTATGATGAATATCTATCTAGGCAGTGCTTTATTACTAGCTGCTGGATTAGAAGGAATAAGAAGAAAGATAGAACCAAATCAACCTACATCTAAAAATGTTGATACTATGACTAATGAAGAACGTAAAGCGTTAAATATTGAAAAACTTCCTGGCAGTTTAGAAGAATCATTACAGGCTTTCGAAAAAAGCAATTTTATTAAAAAAACACTAGGAAAACAACTCATGAAGATTTTTATAAATTTAAAATATGCTGAACTCCAAGAATATGAAATTGCTAAATCTAATGGAAAGGAAAAGGAATGGGAGTTTAATAAATATCTTTATTGGTAATAACTGTAATTAGAATAAATTGATTAATTATCCGTAGATTCTTTTTTTTCTAACGGAATTTTTTTATACCCTAATTGTCTATAATGTCATAATTATCCAATTAACCAAAAAACTATTACAAATTTTTAAAAAATATAAAAAATTAATGGAGGGATTGAAATTTCAGAAATTGCAACGATCTTAGGCATATTAATTGGTGTAATTCTATTCTTTTTTTGCATCTGGCTTCTAACAGGTTTTAAAACAGCAACTGAATATAAACGTAGGATAATTTTTCGATTTGGGAGATATAAAAGAACTATTGGTCCTGGGATAATCTATGTGTTACCGCTTATCGAAAAATCGATAGAGGTTGATATAAGGATTAAAACCTTAGATATCGCTAAACAAGATATAATAACTAAAGATAATATTCCAGTTACAGCTGATACAAGTGTATTTTACAAAGTAGTTAATCCAGAATATGCTACAACTAAAATTGAAAACCATGTGAGAGCAGTTTTTAATTATACCCAAGGTGCTTTAAGAGATGTAATTGGAGGAATGGAATTAGATGAAGTTTTGACACAAAGAGAAAGAATCTCCCAAGAAATTCGAAATGTGGTTGATGAGGAGACAAGAGAATGGGGCATTCAAATAACCCAAATTAAGATACAGCAAATTGAGTTACCTGAGAATATGAAACGAGCAATGGCAGTACAAGCTGAGAAAGAACGTGAGAAACGTGCTACAATTATCGCTTCCGAAGGAGAATTTGAAGCTGCGAAAAATATTGCGAAGGCTGCGGAATTATTATCTCAAAGCCCTGCTGCAATTCAGTTAAGATCTTTACAGACTATTCAAGACATTTCTCATGAGCCATCTCAAAAAATAGTTATTTTTATGCCATCTGATATTAGTAATATCCTTAAAAAACTATAAGTTAAAGGAAGAATCATTTTGAAAAGATAATAATATTTTTTTTTATTTTAATACCTATTTTAGAATAATTGCTTAAAAGGCTAGAATAATGAAAAGAACGGCTAATAATCTGATGATTGGGTTTATAAGAGAATCTCAAACAAGGATCCGGTATGAGATTTACGCTGAAATCGCAAAGAGCGAGAATCTATTACTGATATCAAAAACATTTAGGGATTTAGCTATTCAAAATTTCTCAAACGCAAATTGGTTTTATGAAATGCTACAACAATTGAAAAAGGATGAGTTTTTTGAAAGTTTAATGGTAGAAGTCAAGAGTCCTACGACGTATAGTACAACAATACACAATATTGAATCTTCAATAGAAGAAGAGGATGAGGAATGGCAAAATCTTTATCCTAATTACGCAAATACTGCTGAGACAGAAGGGTATAAGAATATTGCCAAAAAATTAAGAAAGTTCGCCCAGATTAAAAGAAACCAATCTCAAAGACTTAAAATGCTCTTAGATTTAGTTAATAATAACGCTTTTTCTAAGAAAAAAGAGATTGTATTTTGGAAGTGTATGGCATGTGGCTATGAAGTTGCGAATTATGAGTTATCTGATGATTATAGTTGTCCTTCGTGTGGTCATTTCAAGTCGTATTTCCAACGTAAAATTTTACAGTTAGTTCCTAATGAAAAATCTTTAGAACAAAGAGAAATATCTGGTTGGGTCTGCATGGAATGTGGATATGAGATTGCTTTAGAGGAATTGCCAGATGATTGGAAATGTGTTTCCTGTGGTCGCTCTAAAGCGTATTTTAAACGAAAAATTTTAAAACCTAAAGATTTTATAATCCATTCTACAGAAAAAGAAAAAGCTCATTGGGTATGTTTAGAATGTGGGAATGAAGAAGAAATCGATATGCCTGTAGGATGGAAATGCCCAAAATGTGGCTTTCCTCAACATAATAAGACGCGATAATTACTTTTTAATCTAAATTTATTTTATAAATTTTAATCTAACGATTTTTGCCGCTTTTACTCGCTCAGATATCTTAATTGCAGCTATGGTTTTCTCGTTCCAATTAGGATTTATTCTTGTTGTTGCCCAAATTGTATACCAATCATGTACTTTTATTTTGGAGGACCATTTTGGAAATACTTTTGTTGGGTTACCAACTCCAAAATAAACTCTTACATCATTTTCACCAGCCTTTTTAGCTCGCTTATTGACGACTTTATTTGCTAATTTAGATGTTGCATCAAAAATCATCTCTGCTCCAGGGAATTCTTTAGCCATTTCAATAACTAGCGAGGCTATTTCACTTTCCTTAAAATAATATACAAAACCTCCAGCAATGAAAAAAATACCCTCATCAGGCTCGAATTTAATATCCTTAAACCACGAATAATCAAGAGCAGATTTTGGGATATAAATATTTCTTTCAGATTCGGGTAATAATTTTTTGCGGTATTCAATGGCATTCGGTAAATCTAAATCATACCACTTTATCTTACCATTATCTATACGATAAAATGTTGTATCTAAACCCGCTCCGATGTTCACTACAGTTACTTTAGGGTATTTTTCCATATATTGTAATAAAGCTTCAGCAAAACTTCTAGCTCTAACTAGAAGTCCAAGTCCGCGCCACTCTCCGAGATATTCTTGTATTTTTGAAAAATCATAATTAATGTTTTCAATAATTTCAATAGCTTTCTGATCATCTAATAATTCAGGATATAACTGGCTATATTTAGCTCTTGCCCACAAAGGTCCAAGCATAGTTTCTTGGACAGTTCCTTCAAAATTAATATCATATTGAGCCATAAAAATATAAATTAAACATAATAAATAAAAATTACTTATGAAGCCGTAGGATTAAAAGTTAGAGTAGAATTAAAACTAAGAATAAATTAAAAATCTGATATTAATATCTCAATCATCTAATTAAAATCTAAAAATAAAAATAAAAAAATAAAAAAATTTTGATAAAAGATTTCACTCTTCTTGTATTTATTTAGTTTCTAGTCAATTTCATGAATCGCTTTCTTATTACTATTATAGAAATCCCAAATACCATAGCAATAAGGAATATTACGTTATATCCTGGAATAGGTTTTTGTCCTCCAGCAGCGGTCAAACTATATTTTAAATCATATGAGTTGCCCGCTCCTAATCCAGCAACTATGATATAAAAGGTTCCAGTCGATGTAAGGGTAGTATCTATATGCTCAGTATTAGCTGTTGTATTACTCTGCGCTAAGGGAGTTAGCAAGTTGTCAGTAAGTATAAGGACTAAGGCTCCTTCGGAGTACGTATACGTGACATCAATTATTATTCGTTGGTTTGGGGTACTTATTGAGACTTTATAATAATCGAAGTCTGCTTGGATCCCCGGTCCAGAAATATCAGTCAACCATGTATCTGGATAAGATGTAAGATCATAAGCTCCCGTATAGAAATCATTTTCCTCATAAGCATCATCAACCACGGGTGTTAATGCATCCCACATTAAATCATAAGTATTTCCTGCATCATCACCATAGACCAAAATATAATATGTCCCGGCTGAGGGTACAATATAGTCAATATATTCATCATCTGTTGTAGTGATACTTCCCCACAAGCCATCATAAGTACTATTCCATAATTGAATGTTAATATTTCCTAACGCATGAGTAAAAGTACACTCTATTACTACACGCTCAGATCCCCCAGGGACATAGATCTCATACCAATCATAATCTGACTGAATTCCCATGCCTGCAATTGTACTTAACCATACACCATCTTGAGCTGTGAGATCATAAGCATCAACTGGTGAATCATTTTGCTCATAATTATCATCAGTTACAGATGGTGCGGTGTCATCCCACCATAAATTATAGGTGTTTCCTGCATTAGCACCATATACTCTAATGTAATATGTCCCGCTTGAGGGAAGAACAGTAATGATGTATTCATTATCAGTAACAGATGCACTCCCCGTAATAAGAGTACTGCCATCGCTGGCATACACTTGGAGATCAATATCACCAGCTGCATGGCTAAACGTACAAATGACTGTTAAATTCTCGAAACCGGAGGTTATATCAATTTCATACCAATCATCATCTGCTTGAAGTCCATATCCATCAATAGTATCTAACCAGTATTGCTCATAAGTCGAGAGATCGTAAGCTGTTGTATAATCATCATTTTCCTCGTAATTATCTTCAGTAATTACAAATAAGTCATCCCACCATAAATTATAGAGGTTTCCTACATTAGTCCCAAAAACTCTAATGTAATATGTTCCACTTGAGGGAAGAAGGACATCGATATATTCATTATCAGACTTAGATAAACTTCCTGCAATAACGGTACTACCATCGCTTGCAACCACCTGGAGATCTATATCTCCACCTGCATGTGTGAATCTAAGATCCACAATTAAATGCTCATAGCCAGTAGTTATAGTGATTTGGTACCAATCATCATCTCCTTGAATTCCTGCTCCGTTCTGCTCAGCCAACCAATAAAGTTCAATGATACTATAAGCAGATGAATAAACATCATTTTCCTCGTAATTATCATCACTCGGTCGAATTAAGTCATCCCACCATAAATCATAGAGGTTTCCGGCATCAGCACCATATACTCTTATGAAATATGTCCCGCTTGAGGGAAGAAGGACATCGATATATTCGTTGTCAGTGATGGACCAACTGTAAGCGATACGTGTAGTACCATCACTAGCGTAAACCGCAATATCAATATCACCAGCTGCGTCGCTAAACGTACAATTTACTATCAAGTGTTCATAACCTGAGGTTATGCTGATTTCATACCAATCATCATCTCCTTGAATTCCTAATCCATGAACCTCGCTTAACCAATCTGTCTCATAGATTGTAAGATCATACGCAGAATAATAATAATCATTTTCTTCATAAACATCATCACTCGGCGGAGCTAAGTCGTCCCACCATAAATCATAGAGATTTCCGTAATCATCACCATAAACTAGAAGATAATACGTTCCGCTTGCGAGTAGCCATATTATATATTCCTCATCCGTCAATGACGTGCTTGATGTAATATAACTACCTACACTATTATAAAGAGCAAGGTCAATATTACCGGAAGCGTAACTATATGAAAGATAGACAGATAAAAGTTCTTCACCGGGACTAACAGTGATTTGGTAATAATCATAATCACTTTGAATACCAAATCCAAGTATACTACTTAACCATGTATTCTCGGATAAGCTATAAGCGGAAGTTCGGAGGTCGTTTTCCTCATACCAATCATCAGTAGTTGATACATCGTCCCACCAGAGGTCATAAGTATTCCCTCCATTGCCCCAATAAACTAAAATATAATATGTTCCTTCTCCAGAAACAATGTAATCAAGATATTCGTTGTCAGTCGTTGACCAGCTGTATTGTAGAAGAGTACCCACCGAATTATAAAGTTCAATATCAATATTTCCTGCCGCGTCAGAAAAAATACAGTATACCATTAAGCGTAATGCATCAAAATTAGCATAGATTTCATACCAATCAGCGTCTACTTGCATGCCTAGACCATATCCAGACGAACTTAACCATTGTCGTTCACTCCCAGTAAGATCATAAGCTGTAGTCCGAAGATCATTCTCCTCATAACCATCATCAGTTTGTGCTGGAAGAAGATCATCCCATAATAAGTCATATGTATTCCCTAGACTAGCACCATGAACTAAAAGATAATACGTTCCACTTGAGGGAAGTAAGTAATCGATGTATTCATTATCGGTTATTGAAATTTGTTGAGTTACATATGATCCACCACTATCATAAACTGTAATGTCTATATCACCATCCGCGTCAGTAAAACAGAGATGTACAACTAATCTTAAATATGATGCCGTTATATAGATTTCATACCAATCATTATCATTCTGGACTCCAAAACCACCAATATTACTTAACCATACATTTTCACTTCCTCCTAAATAATAAGCCGAAGTACGAACATCATTCTCTTCATAAGCATCTTCTGGTTGACTTATAGCAAGATCATCTAAAAAATCATCATATTTAGAGTTTAAGTCTTCTTGTTTATCCAATTTCGTAGTTAATTTAAGATTGTTAACAGCCATAAATGTAACGCTGAATAGAAGGACTGTTGTCAAAATTGTAAAAAATAATATGTATTTTTTGTTAGAATTCATAATTATCATTATTATCCTAACCTATATAAATTTAATACAAGAATATTGTTAATAATAAGTGCAGAAAATTCTTTAATTTAGGCAATTTGAGAATATACCCTCAGAAATTATAGCATTTGAATATTCATTAACTAAATTTAGAACTCCTTATGAATTTGGATTA
>CAYNEU010000212.1:0-10976 GCA_964396275.1 uncultured archaeon
TATAAGTTAACAAAAGCACATATTCAACCGATTAATGACACTTCTAACGCTACTCTAAAAATTTCCTTATTAGACATTAAAAATGTAGAGAAATATCCATTTCTTTTAATAGTTCAATCAACAATAGAAAACTCAATAAAATTATCAATTTATCCACTAAAAAAAGAGAAAATTATAAAGGTAACATTTTCAGGATTCGATTTTTCCAATAAAATTTTTGACGATATCTCAAAAATCCTCCAGAATTTTCAAATTATTCATACATCGGGGGCTCTAATAATTAAAAAACAACTTTTTTATGAATGTTATTTGAATTTAAGTTTAGAAGAAATCAAAGTTAAGGATTTAAAAGCTTCTTTAGATGAGATTAAAAATATATTTAAAGAAATAAAAATAGAAGAAATTGGACTTAAAAAAAGCAAAGAAAATTAATCATGGATATTTGGAAAGTTTTTTTAAAATTCTCAAATGGGGAAGATAAAGAGTTAGAATTATTTGATGCTAAAGTATATTTTGGAGGATACTTAAAGATAAAAAGAGGTTATTTTAATGCTCTTTTTAAAACAATCAAGATGACCAAAAAATATTTTACACAAAAAGCAATAGAAAAAGTTATAGGTCCTAATAAAGATAACTGGACCTTTAATCCTTGGATGCTAATAATTGTTAAAGATAATGAAAAAAGAAAACCATTTTGGTTTTTCATTAAAAGAGAAAAAGATCTCTCTGGGTTACTTGTCGCTATAGGCCCTAAACCATTTGCAGAATTTAACAATAAAAATTTATCAGAAGCAAAAAGAGAAATTAAGAGTCTGATAAATTATATTGTAGCGTATTTAAATAAATTTAAATGTGTTATTATGCTCCCAAATTACCTTCCTTGAATTAATACTATCTAAATCAGATTAATCTGATTATAGTTTCTTTATTTTTTAATTTTAATTGCTAAATTTGATGTTGAAACTTCAGAAAAATACAAAGAATATGCGAAAAATATTAAATTAAATTTTAATTATCAATTTTAATATCGGTTATTACAGAAAATAGAACAATTTAAAATTAAATGGCTTATTAATCTTGAAGAAACTAAGTTTCAGAGTCATAATCTGCATTCTAGTAATAAATATGACAATTATTCCATTCCTTTTTGTATTAAAAGGCTATGGAACAACTGAAGAAATCTATTCTAAGTTCGGAGATTCACCTGTAATTGATGGATATATTGATCTTTTTTCGGGAGAATGGAATAAAGCTACAAAAGAGGAGTTTAGTTTAGAAGATTTACTTATTAAATTTTGGGTCATGCAAGATGATATAAATCTTTATATTTCCATTCAATTTGATTTAGAACAAGGATATCATAATATCACTGAATTTATAGGACTTATCGTTTCAAATAGTTCTTCGGAAGATAAAGAAGATTTTATCGACGCGAAAATTATTCAATTTTCTAATATTTCAGTGGATGAGTTTAATTATTTTGACTATTATATTAATAATAGTATTTTTTCTATTGATGCTGTAATTAATGGTGCTGGGGCTGCAAATTTGGATGGAACTACTTCTACTTATGAGTTTTCTATTCCTATTAAAAATACCCTTGGTAATGTGGAAGATGCAGTATTAGATTATGGTAATACTTATGCTTTTAATATTACTTATGGGGATGTACCGCTTTACCCAAACGGAGTTAAAAAAAGCACTATAATTCTCATAAACTTAAGTTCATTACCTTCTTCATTACCATCACTAACTAATATAATTTTATTTGCATTTTGTATAGTAGTATTTAGCATTCTGGGAATTCTCTATGGGTTTTATATATATAAAATTTTTAGATTGAAAGCAAATATTAATAGAGTAAAACGTTAATAGTTAATATGTCAAAAATTCCTAAACAACAAGAAAAGGAGCTAAAATCAAAGGAACAATATCGATCCAACGAAAAATTTGCATATAGATCGGTAATAATCTCAGCTATTTTAGGGGGAATTTTTTATATTATCTCTCTCTTATTCAATACGGGATTTATTACTATTTTTATGAATAAGAATATATTTTGGAATTTTATTGATGTCACAGTTAAAGTAATAGCTATAATGTTGTTTTTTTTGTTTATGATAACTAGTGTTGGAAATTATAAAGAATTAATTGGTAAACCATTGAATTGGAAAGAATTGCTTTTACTATTTTTGCTTTCTATAGGGCAAACAATCTTAAATATTTGGGTTTTTACTTTTACACTTTTTGGACTAGCGATCATACTAATCTATTTATATATAGTCCAAGAGTTATAAAACAGAACTTTTCATAAATTTAAAAATGGGTTCGGAAATTTTATTTATTGGACATAGAGGAACTAGAACTAGTTTTGATGAAAATACTATAGAAGCATTTAAAAAAGCTATAGAATTTGGGGCAGAATATATTGAATTTGATGTCAGGAAAACTAAAGATGAAGAACTCATTATTCTGCATGATTCATCTTTAAATAGAACCACAAATGGCTCTGGGAAACTAAAAAACTTCAATTATGATGAAATTAAAAAATATAGGACTAAAAATCATAAATGTGCTATTCCACTCTTATCAGAAGTCTTAGAAGAGTTAAAAGGAGTAGTAAAGTTTATAATTGAGTTTAAAGATGATGATTTAACAGACGAAATTCTAGAAAAAGTTAATAATTACAACATATTAGAAGAATGTATATTCAGTGGGAGGAATTTAATAGATTTACAAGAAATTAAAAAGATTTATCCAAAAAGTAGAATATGCTATAATATTACTAAAGGATTGGGACTCAAAGTTAAAGATTTTTTAAGATTAGGGAGATTTAAAAAATTAGAATTTAAACCAGATTTAATAAATCTAAGGTCGAATCTAATATCTTTAGAATTTATTGAAATTTGCCATAATAATAATATTAAATCATTAGCATGGGACTTTATCTCATATAAAAATCCAATATTTAAGATTAAATCTCTAATTAATTTAGGTATTGATGGGATTTTATTCGACAATTATAGAAATATTACAAAAATTAAAAGCTGGGTTAGCTCAACTTAATTATCTATCTTAATCCTTGAAATCCCGTTGGGTAAATATAAAATAATTTCATCTATGGATAATAATTTAACCCAAATTCTTGAATCTTTGTCAGTATTTTTAATAAAATAAGATTTGATCTCTTTAGCTAGTTTTCCTTTGGTGAAACCACTTGATTTTGCGGGTATAATATTTACTACATTTTTGGTTTGCTTTTTTATTGCCGATTCTGGACCAGAAATGATTTTTGGGTAAAAAATTTTACTTTTTTCAGTTAAATCTGCTTCTAAATCAATAATTTTCAATCCTATTGTCAATTCAGTCTTTGCATTTTTAATAAAATTCTTTTTACCAGAAATAATAAAAGACCCTTTCGGTAAAAATTCACCTGAAGGAGGACTTTTTGAAATTTGATTTGGTTGTATATAAAATATATCAACAACGCCCCAGTTTTCTTTCCATGCTCTTGAATAACTTGCTACAAAATCAGCAGTTTCCTGAATAGTATTTAATGGAATTTTTTTATCTTCTTTATTTTTAATTACTACTAATGGAGAGCCAGGGAAGTTAGTATGAAATACTAGATCTTTTGCTTCGATATAATTTTTAAAAATAGTTTCATTCGAACTAGCATCTCTTCCACCGATAATTAGAAACCCCTCAGAAGATATAAACCATCTATACTTCTCATACCATTTTTTTTTTGGCTTTTTAATGAGGAAATCAACTTCGGCTTCAATTGACTCTTTTTCAAGTTTTAATTTGTCAATTTTCTTTTTACTTTTTTCAATGGCGATTATAGTTCCTTGAATTTTTTTCTCAGCTTTTTTCCCCTTGGAATATATATAATTAGCATTTTGTCCAATACTTTTCTTTAAGTCAACATAAACATTATGATCGTTAACTCTTATTAACAGTTGATTAGTTGAAGGAATCACTTTTTCGTAGAATTCTGTTCCATTTAAAGATTCCAACTTTGCAGTTTGCAGTTTATTATTAATTTCTTCCCATTGATAACCTTTTTTTTTTGCTTCCAATATCACAGAATATAATTTTTCTAACGAATTTAAATTAGTATATATTAATTCTCCAATTTCGTAATAATTTTTCTTTTTATTCTTAAGCTCTTCAAGATATTCCTTTTGATTTTGTAAAATTTTTTCTTGAGATTTAATTTGATCATCAATTCTTTGATCTTTTGGACTTTTTAAGGCTTCAGAGTCTATTTTAGAAAAAAATTCATCAACAGCTTCATTAAATGTATCAAAATGCTTTTTATCGTAATCTCTAAGGATTTCGATATCAAAAGGAAGTACAGATATTTGATTCCCTTGTTGATCAAAAATGATCTGAGCATCTATTTTGCCAAATAATAATTGATTTCTTAAATTTTTAAAAGAATCATATAAATTTTGGTATTCTTCATCAGAAAGGTTTTTTCCAAGAATCTTTTTATCAATTTTTCCTCTATGACAGATTTCTTCACTATATAAACCAGATATGTGGATATTTCTTGAAAGAGCTCTCACAATTTCGACTTCAGAATTTTTAAATAAATCTTTAAAATCTTCTTTATTTAACGTAATAAAATTCTTTCCTTGACTTTTAGGAAAAAAATACTCTTTTTTAGCAAGGAGCTCTCTCTCTCTAAATATTCTATATTTTTTTGCAATTTTAATAATATTTTTTTCATCTATGAGGAGAAAATTTCCCCTATTAAATAATTCTATCACAAATTTCCAGGGCTTATCTTCCTTATTACTTAATTCGATTATGATAATTCGATCAAATTGGTGTTGGGAAATTTTTAATATCCTACGATTTCTCAAAAGTTTTCTTAAAGAACCAATATATTGACTGGGATAATTTGGAACAGGATAATCATAATCTGTTAAATTTATCCGAGAATCTTTTTTAATAATTAAATTTTTCTTTCCAAAATTGGTATTGATTTTAATTATCAATAAATCTTCTATTTCATAGATATTTAGTATTGTACCATTAGTCAATATTGAATCTAATTCTTTGACAATAGCAAATACGTCAAAATTTGAAAATTCTTTGGTTATTTTAATCATATTATGTTTAAATCCTTATTTATCAATAATATATAATGATTTTTATAATAAATAATATTTATAATAATAATTATGGGAAAGCACAAGAAGGTAGATATTAAAAAAAGAAGACAAAAATTACTAAGAGAGAAGAAGAAAGAACTACATAAAAAGATAATTCAAACTGAAAAAAAACCATTAACAATTTTAGATCTTCGATTAGAAAAGGAAACAAAGTTATATTGGATTCGAGCACTTACTGGCGCGTTAAGTGCAATCATAGGAAGACTTCTATTTGGATTAATAGGATGGTTTATGTTTCTATGGATGTTAATTTGGTGGTTCTTGTTTCCTTTCGTAGTTAGTTTTATAATTTATAATTATGAATATGATAAAGAAGAGTGGAATTGGAAAAATATAATTCTTCCAGGTATAGGTATGTTTTTCTTCTTGTTTATGATTTTTGGTGTTTTAATTCATACAATACTTAATTTTATACCGGAATTTTCCTCGGTCCTTGAGTTATTTCTATACGAATAATCCTTTCATCGTTATAATTGTATTCTTTGTATTATTTTTTTCTCTTTCTTTTCTTTTGATGTAAAAACAATTGCTTCTAAATTATAAATACGTTCACAATATACACACTGTATTTTCAAGGGTTTCTCGTCTAAAACTAGAAATTCGGTATCAATTGGTTCATTTGAATTTGAAATGCAAGTTTCATTGACACATAATATTAATTTTTTAATTATTTTTGGAAGTTCTACTTTTTTCTTTTCAATAACTTTATAATTTTCAATTAAAGAAATTGTAGCATTAGGAGAAAGTATAGATATCTGTTGCATTTGTATTTCATTTAAAAAAACATTCTCAATTTTTATTATATCTTTTGTTTGATATTTCTTTGATGAAACATTAACTCCAATGGTCATTAAATTTTTAGATTCATCAATACCAGTAAGACTGAGAATTGTCAAAGCATATCCCGCATCTATATGATCAATAACAGTACCTTTGGATATTTTATCAATTTTTAATTTTTCTTCTAACATTTCCATAAAAAAAAAATACCTTAATTGAAAAAATTTGTGATAATTGGAAAATAATATGATTTACTTCATAATAAAGGAATTGAAATAAAAAATAACATGGTTGACAAAGAGAAATTATAAGATAAATTGTCATCAATCTCTAGATCTAAATAATCTAATAATCCAATTGTCAATGCACCCACTAAGGGAATTAAAAAAAACCCTAACAGGTTAAATCTATAAAAAGTTCTAAGCAAATATAATAAAACCAACCCAGATATGAAGGCAATAATAATGCCAGAAATTAATCCTTCATAGGTTTTATTTGTATTTCTAATTCTTTTGCGGCCTATAGTCCTACCAATTAAATTAGATGTCATATCTCCAAAAATAGACATTACCATTGAAGTACAAATGATTACGGGACCTTTTGGTTGGATTATTCCATAAATAATTATTATCGAAAAACATCCAATACTCATTGAAATGTGAGGTCCTAACCTTAAATGTAATTCTTTTTCTCTTAATAATTGATTGATAGGTTTTAAAGGGTAGATCTCAGGTGTTAATATTCTAACTATGTCAGTAGTTAATAAACCTAATAAGGATATCCCAACTAAAAAAATTACCAAATTTTGAGTAAAAACCATGATATCCCCTCCAATATGAAATAACTCTGAAATAAAATCTGGGATATATTCTAAAATATATACAAAGAGATTTTGGATTAAAAATCCAAGTGTAAAATAAAAGAAAACAATTCCTAAAACCACTAAATGTGTTAATTTTCTATATATATCAAATTTAAGAGGGAGTTCTGTGAATGATGTTTGTTCACGCCTATTTCCTCTATTTTTAATATTTTTAACTCTATGTTTCTCTCGAGAAATGAATAGATAGAAGAGAGGAAGAAAACATCCAATAAAACCGATTAGTAAAAGATTAAATGGAAAAACTAAGAATTCTTTATTGGAGAAGTTTAAAAATTTTATCAGTATGAGATTAGCTGTAATTGACGTTATTAAAACTAAACCGTTTGATAAATTATTGATAAATGCCCCTTTTTCTTTATTTTTTCTTGCTAAATACGTAATATACAAAATAATAAACCCATAAGTATACAGAGTACTAACAATTATTATCGAAAAAATGTTCAATAACGACCAAACTCATGAAATTTTAATATTTAAAGGTTTTATTTTTTTAATATTTTCTTGATAACTAAGGAGTCAAAATATTAAAAAAAAATATTGATATCCATTGATTAAAGGCAATTCTTCTGAGATTAAATTCTTTTGAAGTGTATGAGTATTAAAAATCCTTTAATAAAATTATAGAAAAAGATGATTAAAATATAATAAAAAGTATAAAAAGAACTAGCGTCCTTCAAAAATTTTATAGAGATTTTTTGCCGCAATTCTCATTACTTTTACAGTCTTCATTAGTGTATCAATTATAGTTCCAGCACATACAATCACTAATCTTCCAGCGTTGGTAATAACAATATAACCATTTTCTGCTCTTACTATTATCTCACTTAAATCTTCTTGGAATAAAGTTTGGATAGTTGATCTCCCCGTCATTAACAATGCGCTAGCAAGTCCGCAGAATTGATCCCCGTCAACATGATATTGTGGTAAAGCAGAGAAAGCAATTTGATATCCTTCAAAACTTACAAGTGCGATTGCTTCAATATCTGCATTGGAAGTTATAAATGTAATTTGAGGACTTATTTTTTCGATATCATCTTGATTGATTCCTAAATCAGACCCAAATTGAATAAGTCTACACCTTTAGTGCTTTTAGGTTTTATAATTATTATTATAAATATAATAATTTTTATCTTATTATATTTTTATTTTTAACATTTGAAGTTTCTTTTAGGTTGAAATTAATAAAATTAGACCTAAGATTTAATAAAACATTCTAACTAGGATATTGATCCATTCTATAATTATTCTTATAAATCACAATTTGTAAACACTAAAAAAATATCCAATATACGATTCATCAAAATTATCTCAACCCTACTATAATATTTTTATACAAGTACTTTATTTACTATTCAAAAGTAAATTTTAATATTTTATAATCTTAAAAATATTTAACGCAACATTTGAGTTTTTTTAAGGGTTTGTGAATGAAATTTTTATACTTAAAATTAATTGATTATTAATTACGAGATACTAATGAAATCAAATTATGATAACCACACGCGAATCTATAAATTATCAGTACTCATTGATTTTTGGATATTCATCTCCAAATGATGTTGTTGTTGGAGATGTAATTGGTGTTGGAAGGCTAACGAGAAAAAAAGTGAATGAACTATCGCAAGAAGTTATTAAATATTTAACAATGTATAATGCGGTTTTAAGGGATTATACGGGAGCTGAACTATTTAGTATTGAGTTTGAATTATACAACTTTGACGAAAAAAGTGCTCAAATTAATATTTACCCAAAATCAATGATATTCATACCCGGTAAATTTAAGGACTGTGAAAGTCTATTACTTGCTTTAAAACCTGAGACTGGGGTTTTAGATATACATAAATCTAGAGAATCATTGAATAATATAAGTAGACTATTTTTTGAAGTAGAAGAGTTTTCTAATCGCCCAGAATTAAGGAAAGAAAATAAAGAACAAGTATATGACAAATTTGCTACTAGATTTAATAAAAAACTTTATGGAGAACTAGTTGAAGATAAATGGAACAAGAAAATGATTGGTTTGAGTAAAACTCTGCCAACAGAAAAAGAAATGTTGAATACATATGCTAAGGCTATCTCTAACGTTGAGGTTTTGTGGTATAAAAAACCAATGGAGATTAAATTTTTAAATCCGAAATTTCAAAAATTTAGAGCACCTTTTAATGGGCAGCAAGCTATTGAACATCTTAAGTTTTCAATATCCGAACCAAGTGCTAATTTTATTGTAGACAAGACTTTAGATTTAGGTACTAGTCTTATTAATTTAGCAAATACCGGAACTTTAGATGAATCTCAAGATGAATTAATTATTTTTATAATTAATCATATTAACCTTAAGGTAAAAGAATATATTGAACCTCAAACAGCAGAATGGCTTGTATCCAATGTGAATAAGTTATTAATTGATTTACAAGAATTTTTAAATAAATTTTTAGAATATTCTAGGATTTTTCTCGGTACTGGTGAAATGGGGAATTTAAAGGAATTACTCCGCAAATATGAACATTTTATATTAAATAAAGCAAAATTAGAAGGTGAAAATTTCGATAATATCTGTAAAATAATAGAAAAATTTATTGAACAATCACTAGCTCAAAAAGAAAATTTGCGAATAATAGAATTGAGTTCTGTTTTCAACTATTTTTCAGAAATTGTCAATACAAGTCTTAGTTTAATTAGAAAATCACTTCCAAAATATCTTTCTTATCGCCGATTAAAAACTCGAACTATAGAATTGATAGAAAATTTAGAGAAAAAATTTAATCAGGAGCAAAAACCAGCAAAAGTTTTAGGGCAGAAATTGATAAGGAAATTTAAAGAATTTCTTTTTAACCAAATTGAAACACACTCAATTATATTAAGAAAGGATCTTAAATTTAATGAAAAAGAACTAATAAATGAGTTTAATTTATTAGTGAATAAGAATGCTGATATTTTCTTTAACGAAGTAGCTTTAAAAATAGATGATTTAGTATCTTTTGCAGAAATCCAGATGGAAGCCAATATAAATAGTATAAGTAATCACATAGATAAATTTAAAAAGTTTTCAAGAGAATTAAATTATTTATTGAGCTACGTTCTAAGGCATTCTACGATAAACCGTTATATTAAGGAAGAACCTGATAAGGAAATCAGTGATCCTGTGACATTTTCAAATAGATTTCATAGATTTTTAGAAAAAAGAATTGGAGGTATAAATTTAGAATGGAAATTTTATATACTTGAGTGGATTAAAGATTATTCTAAGAAATATCTTAAACCAGAAGAACAAAGAACGTGGACATTAACAGAAGTATACGATGATTTTATTGGATATTTTGCGGAGAGAGAATTAAATGAGCAAAAAATCGAAAATTTCTTAAAATTCTTAGATAATTACATTCCAAAATTAACAAATCCCGAAGAGAGAAATTTATTGCTTGAATTTTATAAAAATTATGAACTTAGTATTGATATCAATATTGAATTTCCAAAGTACGTCAAAAATAGTGTTAAAAATGAATTAAAGAATCTAAATCCACAATTGGAAAATCTCCTTCCTTTCAATTACTTTTATCTAGATGAGGATGAGACATTCTACAATTATGTTAAAAATTCAGAATTAAAATACTTTTCAAAATTAATTCCAAGACCTATATCTGTAATTCTAAAACATATTTTAACAAATGAAGAAAAAGAATTATTTAAAGGAGAACTTTTTCATGTAATAGATTTCAAATTTTGGCACGATAATGCTAGATTTGAATTATCAGATAATTTTAAAGAAGTCTATAGAGAATGGGTGAGAGATTTATGATTAGTGGAGTAAAAAGAAAAACAACCGCAGTTGAAAGTACTTATAGATTTTTTCAAACTGTTGACTTAATTATATCTCATTTTAAAAGGGAAGCTGATAAAAATAAAATTTTTGAGCTTATTGGTAAGAAAGCTAGTTTTGATGATTTACTAAAAGCTACCGCGACTATTCATATTTATCACAGTTTAGGAATCCGAGTTCAAAAGTTATTAGATAAAGATAAATTTACTTTCGATTCAACTAAGAATTTAGAACTTACAGAAAAAAAGGTGATTAATGAGGAAGTTGATTTACTATTAAAAAACTCATTAAATTTAGAAGTAAACCTCCT
>CAYNEU010000213.1:0-4019 GCA_964396275.1 uncultured archaeon
TTTCCAATTGCCACCAATAATGGGTTTTCGCAATTTATTCTACCTCTGACATTTTTTATATTTTAAATTGATTAAATTTTGATTATAATTCAATTATAGAATAAGTCTATAAAATTCTAACTAAAATTAATAACTCAAATTGCAGTATAAGGAATAAGAAAAAATTATTCTATTTTAGGGAATTTTTCATTTAATTTTGTCGTTCCTAATAATTTTTTTATTTCATTTATATCAGGACTCATAATCGGGGGTAATCCTAATTGTGTACGTCTTCTTTCTATAGCGGGTTGCATAGGGATAGCTTTTCCATGTTCCATTACAGTCGATGCTTGACCTGTATAATAAGTAGGAGCTTCACCCCTCTCTACACTCATGTTTTTTAGAATTGTGAAAATTTCTGTCAGCTCGACCTTCTGAGGACAGACTTCATCACATGTATCACATACTGTACAACCCCAAATATTAAATGAATTTTCTGCACCAAAAATTTTCTCCTTAAGCCCTAATAAAGCGTCTAAAATTAAGCGTCTTGGGTTATATCTACCTTCAGTAACCTGTGCTACAGGACACGCACCACTACAAGTTGCACATTGATAACAATATGCTAATGTATTGCCAATATCATTACCAAGAATTTGGTTTCTGAAATCAAAATCTATAGTTGCCATTTGAAATAATCAGTTTATCTTAATATTATTTAATATAACTTATTGTCGATTTTAAAATTAATTCTTTTAAAAACACATTTTAAATTTGAAATTTTCTCCTTTATTTTTGTTCTCTTTTATTGTTTTTTAAGAGAAATTGTTTTTAAATTGTAAATGAAATTAATAAAAGGAATTAAATATTTATTTCTACAATAATATAAAAAACATACAATAAAGCAAATAATTTAATAATTGAGATGATATGACGAATATTGAAGAACTAAAAGAATTTGGCATTGAAATTACGGAAAATATGAAACAGAGGAAGGTTATAATAGATGTTTATACAACATGGTGCGGACCCTGTCGATTTTTAAGCCCAATATTAGAAAAATTAAAAGAGGAAGGATTAATTGAGTTAATTAAAGAAGATCTTGATCAAAACAGACCTCTTGGCGAAAAATTTGGTGTAACAGCAATACCTACACTTGTCTTTTTCAATAATGGTGAACTTTTAAATCATCCAATAGAGGTTCAAGGTCAGTTGCTTGTTCGAAACGGTATTATGGTTGGAGCTGCTGGAGAACAAGTTATTAGGGAAATCGTTGATAGAATGTAGTTTAATCATTTCCACGTATGAATTCATTTCCGCTTTTTAATTTTTTTTTTCTCTATTGGTAAATTTCAAAAAAAGAGATTAAGAAATTATTTTTTTCTCCTTAAATAAAATTTGAATATCATACAAATAATCTATGTATTGAAATAAAAATTTTTTATTTAATGAAATTTTTTCAATATTTAATTTAATATCAGATTGGAAAAAAGAAATATGAATTTTTCAAGGAAAGAGCTAATAGAAACAGAGGCAACGATGAATCAAATGAGAAATGCCGTCTATATATTGACACGATTAATGGAGAAAAATGGAATAAGTGATTCAAAAGATCATTTAAGAAAAATGGGCCAAAATATTGCTAAAACTTATATTAACTATTGGAAACCTACAAATATCGTTACAATAAATAATATCAAGGATGTTATAACAACCATATATCAAAAAGTTATGAATAGCGTAGTCTCTTTAGAAATCAATGAATTAGAAAGAGAAATTAGGGTTCAAGATTATAAATGTGCATTATGTAAGTATCAATACGCTGATATAGAAATTGCAGGTTGTGAAATATTATTGGGACTTATATCTGAATTTATATCCCTTATAAGCAAGAAATCGACTGATCCATTATCAATTACTTTGGAACCGTATAAAGTAATTGAATCTAGAGCTTATGGTAATAAATCGTGCATTCAAATATTCAAATATAAAATCGGAAAGGAGGGATAAACTTGGGAGCATTCCAATGGTTAATGAAAAAAATAACTAAAGTATTTGGACGATCCACTAATGCGTTATTTTATACACTTTTATATCGAGAAATTCTTAAAGAGGTTAATGAAATTACTAATAATGAAGAAGAGAGCCTTATTATCCTCAGAGAAATCGGAAAAAGATCAGCTTATGAATCATGTGAACGCCATTCAAGTATATTTAAATTTATGCCTGGAAATCCCAAAAAAGTTTTAGAGTATTTTGAAATTCTATGGGTTGTTGTTTTTGGAAGAGAATTAGAAGATTATACTTATGAAGAAATTCCTAAGGAGGAATCAAAATATAATGATTATATCTTAAAGATTAAAAATTGTCCAATTTGTGCTGGATATGGGCAAGATAAGGAAGATTCCTTTGATTTTAATAAAGTAAAAGACGATAAATCAGAAGGTTTAGCGTGTGGTTTATGTGGAATGTTAGAAAGTGTAGCTAATTTCATTTTAAAAACAAAACGGAACGATTATAGAATCCAAATAGTTGAACAAAAATGCATAGCTCGGGGTGGTGAATGTCTTCAATTTATTTGTAAAATTCATGATTATAAAGAATGGAAAGAACTGATGTCTTCTAGAACTGAAAAAAGGATTTCAACAGGGATTTATTTTGAAGAAAGTTTAGAAGAGGAAGAGTTTGTTCAAGAAACCAAACTTGATATTATCGATAAACTCCAAGATGTTATTTCAATTGATAAATTAGAGGAATACCTTGATGAGCCTTTGGAATCAATAAAAGCGAGAGTTTCTGATATTATCAGAGATAAATTGAATATGGAACCAGAACATTTCTTTGATTACTTTAGAAATTATGAAGACGATATGATTCGCATAATAGGATACCTTGGAACCCATATTTTAAATGAATATGGAGGATTCTTGGAAAAATTACTTAAGAATGAGTGGTTTGCGAAAGTCTTTGGGTATCTCTTTAAACAACTAAAAGAAATGACATTATTATTCATTCCTCTTGATGTAATACGAGACTATAATAAATTACTTGTAAATTTTCTTGATAAATTGGCACCTCCAGAAATGATAGAAAATGTAAAACTCTTTACTGGTAAAGATACAGTTAATTTTCTTTTTGAGGGTGCTCAAATCGCTCTGGAAAATTTTGGAATTGATTTCTCTGAATTAAAAGAAAATGTTTGGGAAGAATTAAAAGTAGAACGTGAAAATGGCTTAATTTCATCAGATACTTCTACTATTGATAAAACTCGTGAGAAAATACCTCAAATCATAAGCATCATTCAAGAATTTTTAATGATCATTAATGATATACTTACTTTACCAATTAGGATCCTAATATCAGAGAGCCATTACGGATTAAAAACAGCAATTAATTCAGTTATCTCAGAAGAAGAAGGTTTATATGGTTCAATAAGGGAGCGTTTCGATAACATTTTTGATCAAATTCAAGAAATAAGAAAATAGAATGTAATTTCGTTAAATTCACATTCCATATTATTTCATATTTTTTTTGTCTCCATTTTTAATTTCTTTATTACTGTAGATTTCATAAAACCAATTAACTATATATTGAAAGAAAAATCGTTCACGAAGAACATCATAATGAGATTTTTCTTTTAAACTTGTGAATTTTGCGATATCTTCTGATTTTAATTTTCCCTCAACAATTAAATTCATTCGAACTTTATATTGATCAATCATTTTTATAGGACGTAAAATTGCTGAAATTGCATCTGATATTTTGTCTATTAATTCATGAAACTCATTCTTAAAAACATATTCATGATCAATATCATCTACTAAAAAATTTTTCACTTTTTTTAATATTACTTCTTTGTTGTGATAATTAATTAACTCTTCTTTACTCAACCTCTCTACAAGGAAATCAATTAATCTGTTAATTGTATTTGTTTTAATGGAAAACTTTAATAACTCGGTTTGCAACTTTTTGATGAACTCCGTCTTCAAAAATTCTTTAAATTTAATAATAATAGCCTTATTCTGCCTATTATCTGAACA
>CAYNEU010000214.1:0-16574 GCA_964396275.1 uncultured archaeon
ATGAAAACATTGAGAGAAAAGCATTCAATAACGCGAAAAGAACTTTCAGAAATCTTAGGAGTGACTAAACGAACAATTTGTTCTTATGAGAATGAATCTATGAGACCTTCTGAAAAAATCGCTGAAAAAATATCGGAGATCTTGGAAAATGGTGATCTCTTTAAAAAAATCAATGTTTTTGGATGGACTATTAAAGATAACATATATGAAAAAGAAATCTTGGAAAAAAAGGAGTTAAGTGAATTTGAATCTCGTGTTCAAGATAAGGTAAAAGATATAGGACTTTCTTCATATTGGTATAAAAAAGGATCTGTTCCTTTCAAATTATCTTTACACTCCCAGTCTGATAAAATTAAGTTAGATGGCTTTTATCCTCTATTTTCTGGTATAACCGAAGAGCAGGATAAAATTAATGAAATGAGTTTTAAATGTTTAAGGATGTTTACAGAGTTATTCCATAAAACTTCACTCCTTATAATAGATAACGATATTAAAATTCCTGATCCGTTTAAAAAAGCAAAAATTCCTATTGTTAAAATTAAAAATTTAGAAGAAGTTGATGACGAAGAAGAATTCATTGAACTTGTCCAAGATTCATAATGATAAAAGAGAACTAATATGTGGGATAGACGAGGCTGGCAGAATTTAACTCAATTCGATTTAAATGTTAATAGGCTCTGTCTTAGGTCCCATGGTCTTATGTGGAATTTGTTTTGATAAATCAAAAATTAACTTTATATCTGAAATTGGAGTAAAGGACTCAAAGAAATTATCTTCTAAAAAGAGGACTGAATTAGCTAAACTCTTGAAAAATAACTGTTATTCTCATAAAATCATTGTAGTTGAACCTCAAGAGATTGATGAAAGAGAAATTAAAAAAATTACATTGAATCGACTTGAAGAATTAAAAATGGCAGAAATTATAAACGAATTAAAGCCTGATATTATCTACATAGATGCTGCTGATGTTAATGAAGAAAGATTTGGAAACTCTATTAAAAATTTATTAGATTACAAACCTAAAGAAATAATCTCAAAACATAAAGCAGATGATCTATTTCCCATAGTATCAGCGGGATCTATTGTAGCCAAAAACAAAAGAGATACCTTAATTATTGAAACCCATAAAAAATATGGGGATTTTGGGTCAGGCTATCCTTCTGATATCCGAACAATAAATTTTCTAAGAGATTATGTAAAGAAATATAAAAAACCGCCAAAAATTGCTAGGAAATCTTGGGATACTACAAAAAAAATTATAGAAGAAGAAGTATTAACAAAGAAAATAACTGAATTCCTCAATTAATTGTTTTTTTTAACCACTAAGATAATATGGTTGGCAGCATATTTGTGTATATTTATACTTTCTATGATAGTATATCCTGCTTTTTCAAGAATCTTTTTCTCTTGTTCATAAATTTGTTCAGATTTTTGAAGACTATCAATTGATTGAGATTTAATTGCTATAATGAGTAAACCATTATTCTTTAGGTAATAATTACAATTCGATAAGGCAATTTCAGCTTGATGTGGTTGTGCTACATCTTGATAAATTAAATCTATATCTGTAAAAATATATTTAGCATATTCTTCTGGGAATCGAGCATCTCCTAATATTGGAATAATATTTGTTCTATCTGATGAATTTTGGATTAGTTGTCTCATACTTCTTTCAGCGAATTCTACACCATAAATAATTCCAGTAGTCATGATGTCTGAAAGGTGAGATATAGATGTACCTGAAGATGCTCCTAAATATAAACATTTTAAATTTTCAGCTAAAAAGTTAGTAATAGGATTTTCTAAAATTAAGGCAGCTATTTTACTTCTATATGGATCCCATTCTCTATACTCTGTACCTCTATGACTTATTAACCTCTCTCCGTATACTCTTTTTCCTACAACAGCATTTTTAGTGTAGAGTTTTAATTTTTCTTGAGGTCCAGAAATGAATACATCATTAAACTTAGGATGGTTTCGAATTTCTATTTTAGACATTTTTTAATATTTTTTCCCTTATTTTCTTTTTCTTGTTGATGTTTTTTTTTTACTCTTTACTGGTTGAGTTTTTTTAGGTGGTGTAGGATATTTTTCCTCAATCTCTTTTATCTTTTCTTCAATTTCTTTTGATAAAGTATTCCCTATAAATTCACCATTAAAATAATCAACTTTTGCAGCAACCCCAATTTTCCCTGCAACAATACGAGCAATTTTCCCCCGGTGATAAGGTTTTGCTGACCTTATTTGATTCCATTGAAAGATTAAACCATGTTTGGGTCGCTTCTCACCAGTTTTAAGGAAACGATATAATGCTTTTTCAGCTCCTAATAATTGAATTCTAGATGCTGGCATATAAGCTAATTTCTGTAATGCTCCCGCTTTCGCTATTAATTTTGCCCCTATTAAAGGACCGATCAAAGTATTAATATTTGGAGCAGTTTTTTCCATTAAAACTTCTAAATAATTCTCTAATTCTTGTCGATATGCATCCAAGGAAATTATTTCATTCGCATAATTTTGGATTATAGATAGATCGATATTCGCTCCCATCGACCTAAGGGCGTACTGTTCTAAAATTTTAATTTTACTTTCATTTATAACAAAATTCTTTTTTAGGTTATCAATTGTAAAATTCTCTCTTGAACCTAATGTTGATATTAATCTTGCTAGTATAATATTATCTTCAATGATTTTATCAGTCAATTCCGGAAAATGCAAACCGTACCATTCTCTAAGGTGACTCGAAAATAAGCTAATTGATTTCTTTATCACATCAAGGATTGTAATAGTTTGAGTGATTATATTATCGGAATGTCCACTAGCGTGACTTACTTTTTTTCTTGTTAATTCATCACTTACTTTCTTATATAGTGAAAGCACTTCTTCACTTGTTTTATTTATACCAATTTTTTTTAAATTAACTTCTAAATTTAATCGAAAATTTTTAAGTTCTACAGCGTTTTTTTTAAAAACGGTATCATATCCTAATTTTTCTGAAGTTAATGATTCTAATATTTTATTATCAAATAAGAATTCATTAAAACCGGAATTTTTTAATTCTAATAAAAAATCCTCAAACACTTTTTGAATAAGATTATTATTTAGAGCATCATAAAATTCAATGATTTTCTCATAGTCATCATCGAAATCAATGAAGTTTAAGATGTTTCCAGTCTCATCAAACGCAAAAATTCCAATTAAAGTATCTGCTATGAAAGACTTCATTTTGATTGGCTAATTTATAGTTAATTTTCCTTCATTAATAATTATTATAAAACTATAATCATTATTTTCTTTTAAAAAATGCTAGAAGTTAATCTTTCTGGTTTAAAATTAAAATCTCCTATAATTTTAGCTTCAGGAATTTTAGGGGTTTCTTATTCTTCAATGAAAAGAGTAATTGATGCTGGAGCGGGTGCTGTCACTACAAAATCCATAGGACCTACACCCAGAAAAGGATATAAGAATCCATCTATAATTGAGATATCTCCTGGAACTTTTATGAATAGTGTTGGTTTAGGTAATCCTGGAATAGATGAATTTATATCAGAAATAAAAGAAATAAAAAAACATAACATTCCCTTAATTGTAAGTGTTTTTGGAAGTTCTAATGAAGAATATCTTAAGGTAGCTGCAAAAGCTGAAGACGCAGGCGCTGATGTAATCGAAATTAACATTTCTTGCCCCCATGCTGAAGTCTCTTCTATTGGTATTGATAAACATTTAACTTATAAGATTGTCAAATTTCTAAAGAAAACTCTTGTAAAACCTCTATTTGTAAAATTGAATCCCAATGTAACAAATATAGTAGAAATAGCCCTAGCAGCGGAGAAAGGTGGTGCTGATGGAGTAGTTGCTATAAATACTCTAGCAGCATTGAAAATAGATGTTAATACTCAACGACCCATCTTATCTCATGGGAGTGGTGGGCTTTCTGGGAAGGCAATTCACCCGATAGCTATAAAAAAAGTATACGATTTATATAAAGCCGTGAAAATCCCTATAATTGGATGTGGAGGAATAGATTCTTGGCAAGATATCGTAGAATTCTTTTTAGCTGGAGCTTCAGCAGTACAAATTGGCACCGCTTTATATAAAGGAACCGAAATAATCACTGAAATTAATCATGGAATAACACAATATCTGAAGGATAATAAATATTCATCTATTAATGATTTAAAAGGATTATCTCATCAGTTTAAAACTCAAGAGGTACCAGATTTTGACTGAAAATATAATAAAGACCGTGAAAATTCAATATATTATTAATGAATGCGATGGAATTAAAACACTAATTTTTAATATGAAAAAATCTAATCCCAATAACTATGTTATACCTAAGCCAGGACAATTTGTAATGGTTTGGGTGCCAGGAGTAGATGAAGTTCCAATGTCATTATCAGGTTGTAATGATAAGGGAGACTGGGCTATTACTGTTAAGAAGGTGGGAGATTGCACGAAAGAAATACATAATCTAAAAATTGGTGATTACATTGGCATTCGTGGACCTTTAGGCAATTATTTTAAAATTCCAGATGATCAATCAAAAAAAATTATTCTAGTGAGTGGGGGGATAGGAACAGCTCCACTCAAATTTCTTGCTACTTATTTAAATAATAGGAGGATTTCTTTTGATTTAATTAAAGGTACAAAAAGTAATAATGAGATAATTTTTGCAAACGATTTTCAGCAATTTAATCATGATACTTCAAATATAATTTATTGTACGGAAACTGATAATCATATATTTGAAGATTCCACTAGAGTCGCTTTTTATGACTCTAAATTTGAAGAACTTGCTCATACGAGGTTTGAAGCGTTAATCAATGAATATCGTCAAAATAATATTTCAGATTTTATTGTTTTTACGTGTGGTCCCGAAATTATGATGTATAAGGTATTTCAAATATGTCAAAAATATCAAATTGAGTTATATGCAAGCCTTGAGAGATATCTGAGATGTGGTTGTGGATTATGCGGTTTATGTGCATTAGATCCATTAGGTTTACTGGTTTGCAAAGATGGACCAATATTTAGTTCAGAATCTTTAAAAAACGTCCAAGATTTTGGAAAATTTCAAAGAGATCCTACTGGTAAAAAAGTTAGTATTGATTAATAAAGCATCTGAATTAAAGGGTGTAAAACACAAATTATTAACATTATGACTAAATATATTATATGAGATAAACAACAACAAAAGAGCAAATTAAATAATTTTTATCTTATAATATAATGGTTTCCATAGAATCTGATAACCATGAAAAAGTTAAAAGAATTTCAAGAGAAATTGTAAATTATTTAATAAGAAACCCTGAAACTCCTCGTGAAAAAATTACTAATATTAAAGGAAGAATAGGTAAAAAGTATAAATATTCTAAAGTAATCAAGAATGCTACAATTCTGGATTATGCTACATCAGAAGAAAAGCAAGTTATAACACAAATCCTTAAAAGAAGAAAAACTAGAACTTTATCGGGTGTATCTGTTGTAGCTATTATGACTAAACCACTTCCTTGTCCTGGAACTTGTATATATTGTCCTGGACAAGAATCCCAACCGGGGGAAAAGGCTGCTCAATCTTATACGGGTCAAGAACCCGCTGCTATGAGATCTATTCATAACAATTATGATCCTTACTTACAAGTACGAAGTAGAATAAATGATTTAGAAGCTATCGGGCATAAAATTGATAAAATTGAATTAATCATTATGGGAGGTACATTTTTATCAACTGACCGGAAGTATCAAGAAGAATTCATAAAGGGAGCATTGGAAGGTATTATCGAACGACGAGTAAAAACTTTAGAAGAAGCTAAAAAACTCGCTGAAAGCTCTAAAAGACGTGTTATTGGGATAACAATCGAAACAAGACCAGACTATTGTAAAGAAAAAGATGTAGATCTAATGCTAAATTATGGTACCACTCGAGTTGAAATAGGAATTCAAACAGTCTATGATGATATATTTAAACTCATAAAAAGAGGGCACACTACGATAGATAGCATTGAGGCTATAAGAATTGCTAAGGATGCAGGTTTAAAAGTAAATGCACATATTATGCCCAACCTCCCAGGTTCTGATTATATTAAAGATATTGAGTTATTCGATGAGCTATTTTCCAATTCAGATTATCGTCCTGATATGTTGAAAATATATCCAACTCTTGTAATTGCGGGTACCGAATTATTTAATTGGTGGAAGAAAGGAAAATATTCTCCTTACTCAGATGAGAAATTAATTGAATTAATAGCAACTGTTAAAAAGAATCTACCCTCCTATGTAAGAATCCAAAGGATTATGCGAGATATTCCCGCTACGTTAATTGAAGCAGGATGTAAAAATAGTAATTTACGACAAATTGTCCAAGAAAAATTAAAAGAAATGAATGAAACATGTAAATGTATTCGCTGTAGAGAGTTTGGGATCAATAAAAGAAAAAAAATTATCGATGGAAATTCTTTCGATGACATTAAACTTTACAGACTGGATTATGAAGCCTCTTTAGGTAATGAAGTGTTTCTATCTTTTGAGAATAAAGTAGAAGAATATTTAGTAGGGTATATTCGCTTAAGAAAACCATCTGAATATGCGTATAGACCAGAATTAAACGATGGACAAACTATGATCGTGCGAGAAATCAAAGTGGTCGGTGAATTAGTCCCAACAAATACAAAACCAAATCGATATTCTCAAATTCAACACCGAGGATATGGAAAATTATTGATGGAAAATGCTGAAAAGATTTCATTTGAAGAGTTTGATGCAAAAAAATTGGCAGTTATCAGTGGTATCGGAGCAAGAGATTGGTTTTATGAAATGGGATATAAATTAGATGGGGTATATGTTTCTAAGCCTTTGATATAATAAATAAATTATTTCCTTCGTAGCTAAATTCTACGTTCTGAAAAAAAGTCAATTGAAAAATTTATCTAATTTTTATAAAACTTTTTTTTTAAATAATTACAAATATACTATATATTACTATATATTTTTGTCAAAAATCTTTGAGGTTTGAATTAGAATGACCCCAGAAAGGTCTTTATCAAAAAAGAGAATTACCCAGCAAACAATCTCGATTTCACCAGCACTAAAGGATAAAATCGAGAGGTATGTAACTGAAAATAATAAAAAAAATCCAAAAGATGATAGGTTCAAAAGTATTTCAAGATTTTACAATTTTGTTATAGAGCGGACGATGGAATGTTTTGATAGAGGTAAAACACTTGATGATTTTGAAGCATTTGTAGATCGTGAAATTAAAGATTTCTTTGAAAAAATCTCTTTTAATGCTTTAATTCCGTATTACGAAACTGCTATAAGAACCAATCGTTATACCAATCCTTTTTTTGAAAAGAATACCTTTTTTTATTTGACTCTGAGAAGACTTTATCTGAATCAAATGGATCCTTATGACATTACTAGCGTTAATACCATTTTTAATAGAATTAGAAACTATTTATTTTCAAATAATCTTACTAAGGAAGTTAATTTGGACCTTTTCACGGGAAATACTGGAAAAGAATTATCTGGAGTATTTGAATATGCGGGATTCTACAAAAACCTAACGTTTGAAAATTGTAAATATAATGCTGCACTTTTTGGATTGCTAGGAGTAAAAATAACTAATTTCTTGTATTCAGATAAAGATAATTACTTCAGGTTCAATTTAAAAGCCACAGACTTATTTTATAGAAAAGATTTGGCAAAAAAAGAGAGAATAGAACTAATCAACCAGAATCTCTCTTATTTATTCAATTATCTTAGAGTTCTTAATGATGAAGACTATTATTTTTGGATGAGATTAGCTGAGGATAAACAGGTTATTATCACATTCAATAGTGAAGAAACTAAAAATAATTGGGTTAATTCAATAGAAAAAGAAATCGAAAAATTTGGAGATACAGAAGATTTTCCTCTTTCTTTGCTAAGATTTTTTGAGAAATTACATTGGATTGAAATTAAAAGTGAAAAAGACTTAAGTTTTCAAATTAGACTATCCAAATTGAAATACCCTCATGAAAGAGAATTCTTATTGGAGGCTCTTTCAAAAAAATCAAAAATCTCAAATGAACATGAGAATTATTACGTAGAAGAATTTTGATCCTAAATAGTATCAGTTTATTATTATTGAAAAGAAAAAAAGAGGGACTTCGTCCTCCTTAACCCCGCCATTTTTACCCTCTTTTTACCTTTATGACAAGAGGTTCCTGTCATTCCCTTGATTTTTATCGTTAAAAATTTCCCAAGTATAATTTTTCAAGAGGATATTTAAAGCTTAATATTAACTATCATTTTTGATGATTTAGATAATCGGTAATCCCAAAGTAAAAATGTGCAAACTTTTAATAATAATTTAATGATTAAGAACAAATGTATCTTGTAAAAATTTATTCAATTACAAATTAACATTAAAAGAGGATATAAGTTTACTTATTTAAACTTTTCAACTAATAAAAATTTAAAATATAGATCAAATTTAAAATAATATGACTAAAAAAAAATACCTCTCAAATAAGAAAACTGCCCAACAAACAATTTCTATTTCTCCGGCTCTTAAAGAATGGATAAAAAGATATGTAAATGTAAATCACAAGAAAGATCCTAATGATGAAAGATTTAAGAGTGTAAGCTCGTTCATTACATATATTTTGGATAATATAATGAAACTTTTTAAAGAGGGCAAAACCATTGAAGATTTTAAGAGAGTAGAAGATCAAGTTTATAAAGATTTTTTTGATAAATTTACTTTTAAAGCTACAATTCCACTTTATGATATGGTAGCAGAGAGTAATAGATATGTACCAATTTCTTTTGATTTCATTACGCGTTTTGTTTTAGCAGTTTACAATTTTTATAGAAATATCTATTTAAAGGAAAAAAATTATGAACAGCTGAAATTACTATTTGAACGCTTTAAAAATCGAGTTTATCCTTCCAATATAGTAAAAGAACTGAAACTTGATCTTTTTATTGATAAGAATAAAAAATTTGGAACAGGTGTTTTGGAATTTGTTGGCAAACAAAGAAATTTGCATTTTGAAAATTGTAAATTTTTTGCCGCTATTTTTGGCATTTTAGGAGTAAAAGTTACTGATTTTATTTATTCTCCTAAAGATTATTATTGTAGACTTGAATTATTAGAAACTGATCTTGTGTTTAAAGAAGAATTAGCCACGAAAGGAAGAATAAGACTCTTAGAAGAAAATGTAGCTTATATAACTAATTATAATAGAATGCTTATCGATAAAGAAAGGTATTTATGGATGAATTTAGCGGATGATAATGAGTTATTTATATGTTTTAAGAGCAAAAATACTTTTAACAAATGGATTAAAACCATTGAGAATGATTTGCGTAAATTTGGCACACCTGAAGATTTTCTTAGTAAAATATTACAATTCTTTAATAAAATACACTGGATTAAAAACGAAAACATAAGCGACTTATCATTCCGAATTGAGCAATCTATTGAAAAAAATACTAAACAAAAGCAATTATTAATTGATTATCTCTCCCAATACAAAACTTTTTCCCAAATTGATGATGTATATTATTTGAAATAGGGTAATTTGGTCACCTTATAATTTTTTTTTCAAAATTACGTAATATTTATAATGCTTAATCATAAGAATAATATCCCAAACCTTTTTTGAAAATAAGTATAAGATCTGTTACTTGACTAGTTATAGTATTTGATTATCAATTAAAAAGAAAATTCGATTGAGTATGGAAGATTTTGATTATGAAGAATTAGGTCTTAAGTGTGGATTAGAGATTCATCAACAACTTGATACAGAAAAAAAGTTATTCTGTAGATGTCCAACTAAACTTCAAGGAACCAGAGAGCCAGATTTTACTGTAAATCGAAAAATGAGACCAGTTTTAGGCGAAATGGGAACATATGACAAAGCAATGCTTACAGAGTACGAAAAGGGAATGGGAATTACATATGAAGGATATAATGATGTGGTGTGTACATATGAACTCGATGATACACCTCCATTTTCTTGTAATAAAGAGGCAAGAATGGTAGCACTACAAATTGCCATGCTTTTAAACGCCAATATAATCGAAGAAATGCATGTGTGTCGTAAAAATTATTTAGATGGAAGTGTCCCCAGTGGATTTCAACGCACAATGATATTAGGGACTGATGGCTACATAACTTTAGAAAGTAATAAAAAAATCCGGATAGATATCTTAAGTCTGGAGGAAGAAGCTGCGAGAAAAATTAAAACTGAAAATAAAACAAATTTTTTTCGTTTAGATCGATTAGGAATTCCTTTGGTAGAGGTCACAACAAAACCCGATATAAATACACCAAATGAATGTCGAGAATGTGCTGAAAGAATTGGATTGCTATTATGGTCAACAAATGTGAAAAAAGTCCTTGGATCAATTAGACAAGATGTTAATGTGAGTATTGAAGCGGGAACGCGAATTGAGATAAAGGGTGTACAGAAATTAGGATGGATTCCTATATTGATCAATCATGAAATTTCACGCCAATTAAAACTCCTTGAAATTAAGGAAGAACTTAAAAAAAGAAAACTAGATCATAAAGACATTCCAGAAAATCCAATAGATTTAACTGATACGTTAGCTAAAACTAAATCCAATTTTATAGGAAAAGGTATTAAATCAGGAAAAAAATTATTCGGGATCAATTTTAGGGGATTTAAGGGTATTTTTGGAAAAAATTTAATGGAAGATTATAGATTTGGAACAGAAGTTAGTGGTAAAGTAAAATTAATCTCTGGCTTAAAAGGAATTATTCATTCCGATGAAGATTTAAATAGTTATAATTTTTCATATGAGGATGTTAAGAAAATCAGAACGAAATTAGAATCTAAAGAAACTGATTGTTTTGTATTAGTACTAGGATCTAATAAAGAAGTGGACAAAGCGATGAATGTTCTTATTAATCGTGTAAAATTTGCTTTCAAAGGTGTACCTCCCGAGACTAGAAAAGCTCTAGAAAATGGAAATACGGAATTTTTAAGAGAACTTCATGGGGGTGCTAGATTATACCCTGACACAGATTCAGAAGCTATTTTTAATTCCGAAGAAGAAATCAAGCAGATTAGAAAAATTCTCCCAGAATATCCATGGGTAACTATAAAAAAGTATTCTAAAAAATATAAAACTGAAGAAAGGTTGATAAAAGATCTTATTTTTACAAGTAAACTCAAGTTATTCGATGATTTAATAGAATTATATCCTGATAATCCATCATTAATCTTTACGACTCTATTAGAAACCACAACTGCTCTTAGAAGAGAGGGCAAAAATATTGAAAATATAACAGACAATCACTTTCTTGAAATTTTTAATCTTTTGAAAAAAAAAGAAATTAGTAAAGAAGCAATTGAAGAATTAATGAAACTTAAAGCTGATACTCCTGAATATTCAATTGATCAAATTAAATCGAAATTAAAAATAGAAAGTATTGCTAAAGATGAACTTAAAAAATTGATAGTCGAGATTGTAAATAGAAACTCCAAACTGATAAAAGAAAAAGAAATGAGAGCAAAAGGGCCCTTGATGGGAGAAGTTATGAAAAAAGTTCGAGGAAAAATTGATGGTGCTATCGTTTCTAAGGAATTAGAAAATTCAATAAAAGAAAAAATAAGGGAGTTTGAAATAAATGAGTGAAAAGTTAAGAGGTTATAGAGGAGAAGGTAAAAAACTCTTAGAAAAATATGAACTTGAAATTTGGGATATTATTCAAATTAAAACAGAAAAAACTAATTATGAAGGGATTATTTTACCAAGATATGAATATTCAGCTCCCAATTTCATAAATATTAAATTAGAAAATAACTACAATGTTGGAATAAAAGTTTCTGAAATACAAGAAATCAGAAAAATTGGAAAAAGAGAGGCAACATATAAAATTCCAGAAAAAGAATTCCCTATAAATATAGACCTCCCAAATCTAAAATTGTTTGGAACTGGTGGAACTATTGCCTCAAGATTAGATTATACAACAGGAGCAGTAATTCCTTCCTTTACACCAGGAGAACTATATAGTTCAGTTCCAGAATTAGCAGAAATTTGTAACCTTGAATGTGAAATAGTTTTCGAAATCCTTTCGGAAAATATGAAACCAGATAATTGGCAAAAGTTAGCAGAACGAGTTGTAGATACCGCAAATTCTGGAATTTATGGCATCATTATTGGTCATGGAACTGATACAATGTCATTTACTAGTGCAGCACTTTCATTTATGATAAAAGACTTATCTATCCCTGTAGTCCTTGTTGGTAGTCAAAGAAGTTCTGATAGACCTTCCTCAGATGCTGCATTAAATTTGATTAATGCGGCAATTGTGGCAAAGTCAGATATTGCTGAAGTAGTCGTTTCAATGCTAGGATCATCATCTCATGATTATGGATTAATCCACAGAGGAACTTTAGTAAGAAAAATGCATTCTTCCGTAAGGAATACTTTTAGGACAATAAATAACATTCCTCTAGGAATGGTTCAAAATAGAAAAATCAAAATGTTTACTGATAATTTTAAGAAAAGATTGAAATCTGAAGCAATAGCAATTACTAATTTTGAAAAAAAAGTTGCTTTAATCTATTCATATCCAGGAACTGATAACGATTTATTAGACTTTTACATTGATAATGGATATAAAGGGATTGTAATTGCTGGAACAGGATTAGGACATATTTCTACTACAATTTATGATTCAATAAAAAGAGCTATTCAAGAAGATATTACTATTCTCATGACTACTCAAACTCTCCATGGATTTGTTGGAATGAATGTGTATTCCACAGGAAGGGAATTATTAAATATCGGAGTTATTCCCGGAGCAAATTTATTACCCGAAGTAGCTTATGTAAAACTGGGTTGGGTCCTCGGACAAACTAATAACTCTGAAGAAATAAAGACTTTATTATTGACGAATATTGCAGGTGAGTACTTAGAAAGAGAAATCCCTATTGCTTTCAATTATAATATCGATGAATTATTAAAATCCAAGAAACTCTAAATTGTCAATATTATAGCTTCTTCTTTTTAGATAAAAATCTTACTTTTAAATTTTCTTACACATTTCAAGGAAAAAGATAAAAAATTTATAGTTTGAATAATTTAAGTTCATATTCAGAGAACATGGTGAAGTAGTTTGGGAAAACGAATTTTAGCACAGCGGAAAGGTAGAGGTGTACTAAGCTTTAGATCTCCAAGCCATAGGCACATAGGGGCTGTCAAGTATCGTCCCTTCATAAAAAATGAGAAATTATTTACATTTAAAGTAATTGACCTCATCCATTCGCCAGGAAGAGGCGCCCCAGTAGCTCGAATTCAATATCAAGATACTAAAGAAAAAGCTTTATGGCTACCTCCAGAAGGAATCTTTATAGGACAAGAATTTATACAATCTAAAACTGGGTATGGCCAACCAGTCGAAGTTGGAAATATTATGCCTTTAAAAAAGATACCTTTAGGAACATTAGTGTTTAATGTTGAGGCCACTCCCCAGGACGGCGGTAAATTCGCACGCGCTTCAGGCGTTGCTGCGATTGTTAGAAATAAATCTGGTAATAAAGTCGAATTACTTTTTCGATCCAAAAAAACTAAATGGATAAACGAGAATTGTTTAGCTACAATTGGAGTAGTTGCCGGCGGAGGCCGTACAGATAAACCATTCTTAAAAGCAGGTAATAAGTTTCATTATGTAAAATCTAAGGCTAAAAAGTGGCCTGTCGTCCGTGGTGTTGCCATGGTAGCAGCATCACATCCATATGGTGGTGGTGCTAAGCAATCTCCTCACAAATCTACAACTACTAGTAGGAATGCCCCTCCTGGTAGAAAAGTAGGGCAAATAGCAGCGCGAAGAACTGGACATCAGAATTGAATTTTTTTAATCTCATCCCTTTATGGATTTAAAATTACCTATTGTAATCCCATAGATTTTTATTTTCTAAATATTCTTATTCAAAATTTTGTCCTGAATTTGGTGCTAGACTTAAAAAATATGAGCAAATCAGAAATTAAGAGATTGTGCTCCCTCAACCCTTAACAATTAATAAAAATGGAAAAGAAAAACTTAGCTTAATTAAGATTTACATTAAAATTGAAGGTAATATTTTGTAAAAACTCCTTGTACCTCGAGCGAAGAGTTACCTCTGTGACCCCAATTACTCTTGAAATGTCTTTTTGACTTATTTTGTGATTTTTTAGCTTTGATACCAAATATATCGATCCTGCACACAACCCTTTTGGGTCTTTGCCACATATGGATGTGTTTTCAATGAAATTCTTTAAAATTTTTATGGTTTCCTTCTCGACACTAATGTCCAAGCCTAAGTCGGCACAATAACGTGGTATAAGGGATACAGGATCAATATGAGGCGATTTTAAGTTCAATTCTCTAACTAAGATCTTATAGCATTTTTTCACGATGTTATCGTTTATCGACGCTTCTTCTAAGATTTCTTGAAGAGTTATAGGGACCCTCTCTTGTTTACATACATAATATGCACATGCTGCAATCATACCACTTATAGATCTACCCCTTAAGAGATTCTTTTTAAATACTTCTTTATAAAGAAGAACAGCTGATTTTTTTACCCTGTCTGGAAAATTTAAATTACCTCCGATTCTTTTTAGTTCAGTTATGGCAATAAGCATATTTCGCTTTTCCCATGATAAATGAGTATTCCATTTTGCTGCTCTTCTTAAATCAGGATTTTTAATTTTTGTTCTATCAATAATTGTACTTAAGCCTATATCAGGCATCAAAATTGAAATCGGGGAACCAGTTCTTTCTTTTTTGTCTTTTTCTTGTTTTGAATAAGCCCTTATACCACTGTGACTTATATCAACTGCCTTTTCGGAAACAACCAAACCACAGTGTTGACAGACAATCTCCCCTCTTTGATGACTATCAATTGTGGAACCGCCACATTCGGGACAAAAGCCTGTTTGCGTTAATACTTCTACAACCATGAATTATAACCTTTTTAAAAAAATATCCAATATTTGTGTTATTAATAGTTTTTTACACACAATCTTTACAATAATAGTTTTTTGTTGTAAAAAGGAACTTTTTTTTGTTATAATGATAGATCATATTTACATATTTAAATCTTTTCGTTATAAAACTTTCTTTATAAATGCATAACTTTTGTATAAAAAAGTGTTTATGTATTGTGAACAAAAAACTTTGTTAGTAAAAAGTATTAGTAGATTGTTATAAAGTATGTATAATATTTGGATTATATTTTCTTTGTTATAAAAGATATTACTTTTGTTGTAGGTTTTTTAATATTATTTTTTGAAATCTTACACACAAATAGATCTTGACTCGGACTAAAAAAAATAAAAAAACGTTAAATAATAATTCTTTTATTATGTTTTCAAGCTAAAATTAGTTAGAAATTAGTGGTGCAAAAATTAACAACCTTAAGAAAACCGAGGACCAAGCCAACAAAGATAATGATGATGAGCTAAATATGAGTAACAATAATAATACTATTGATAAAACCGAGGAGATGAAAAAATATGAAAAGGAAACAGGTAGATATGCTATTTGGCGAGGAAATATTACAGAAGGCTTTAGAAAGTGGCAAAAGGGTGAAAAAGTGTATCAAAGAGATAAAGAAAGAATATCTCTATACGTATCTGACGATACTAAATCAAAATGGTTAGAGTATACTAAAAGTAATGGTGAATTAACAATTTCTAAATTAATTAGAGAAGCAGTGGCAGCTTTCATTGTAAGTAAATCAAATAATTCAGGCCATAAATTATCAAAATTAAATCCTCAAACAATTTCAAATATTTCTCATACATTAAAAGAACCATTAACTTCAATTAAAGGTTATTCACAGTTATTACTTGAAAATCATAGGGAGAAATTGAATAATCAGGTTTTAGAAACAGTAGAAAATATCTTTGAGCAGAGTCTTCTTCTTGAAAAGAAAATAATAAATATTCTCGACAATATAAAAGTTGAATCAGAATATGATGTTTTATTGGTTGAAGATGATCTCGCAACCATTCGATTGATAACAAGTATATTTGACAGTAAAGGGTTTAAATGTAAATGTGTAGTTAGTGGCTCAAAAGGGTTAGAGGAATTGGGAAATACAATTCCTAAAATGATATTATTGGATATTATTTTACCTGATTTAAGTGGATATGATATATGTAAAACTATAAAATCAGATAAAGAGTGGGCAAACATTCCAGTATTTTTCTTAACTGCAATAGCGGGATCGGAAGTCGAAAAGAATTTAGACGATACAAGAGCCGATGGTTATATTTTAAAGCCATTTAATTTTTCTGATTTCGAAATAATTTTTGATATTTTGAAGAAAAGTTAAATCTATAACTTAATTTTTTGGATCACTTTTTTATTTATAAATTAATTAACTATATTTGAAATATTTAGGCATAATCCTAATAATACAATAACTTTATAATAAAAAACATTTATAAATGGATAAAAAACTAAACATTATTGTAAATAATAATAATTTTATAAGAGATTTTTATTAAAAAAGATGATGCAATAAAATTTAGAAGGTTCAGTTTTCAAATTTATTATAATT
>CAYNEU010000215.1:0-4400 GCA_964396275.1 uncultured archaeon
CTCCATTTAGATGGAGCAAGGATATTTAATGCAGCAGTAGGTCTTGGAGTTCCTGTTTTAGATTTCACCAAACATGTTGATAGTATTATGTTCTGCTTGTCTAAAGGACTCTCATGCCCAGTAGGATCTATTGTTGCGGGATCAAAAGATTTTATTACCACGGCAAGGAGATATCGAAAAATGCTTGGTGGGGGCATGCGTCAAGCGGGAATAATAGCTTGCTTTGGTTTAATCGCACTTGAACAAAATTGGATTAATAGACTCGAGGAAGATCATAAAAACGCCAAATTACTTTATGAAGGGATTGAATCCTACGATTTACCTATAAAAATGCATAAACCTGAGACCAATATTGTAATTGTTGAACTTATAAAGAAAACACGTATATTTAAAATAGTAACTGAGCTTGGAAAAGAAGGTGTTAAGTCTTTTAATATTAGTAAGGAAAAAATAAGATTTGTAACTCATTATGGAATAAACGAAGAAGATATCCAGTATTCTATTCAAAAAATAGGTAAGGTATTAAGTAGTTTTTTAAGTAAATAAAACTCTAATACAACTTTTCCATTTTGATAAAGGAACTAAAATAAAAAGAAAAAAAAGATTAGTCTTTACGTAATTCTAAATCTTTTGAATCATCTTCAACTAAATCATAATAAAGAATATCCATTAATCCCCCCGTACATTCTTCCGCCCAATGGACTTTGACTGGCATTCCTATATAAGTGTCTTTATAATCAACATCAGGGCTTAATTCAGCAGTGAACGTAGTATCTGATCCATCTTGTTGTACTAATACAATGGGTCTTTCTATTACGTCCCCAGTTTCTGGATCCTTTAGATATGTTATAGTAAATGTAGCAACCCTCCCTGTTTCACGTAAATCTACCCAACGATCGGGTTTTACCATACATTTTCCACAGATAATTCTAGGGGGAAAGAAAACACGATTACAACTCGAACATTGCAGACCTACCAACTTTCTTTCCTTTAATTTATCTAGAAAAGGTTTAAAATGAGTAATATTGAATTTATATTTATAACTGGGAAGGTACCAGCTACCAGGCGTGGTTCGAGTTCTAACATATTCTTTTTTAATATATTCCATCGATTTTCTTTGTGTTCTTTTTGACATTTTTTTATTACCTCAAGATTTTAATTAATTTTCCTTGTTGGCTTATCTGACATCACCATCATTGTAATTAAATTTATAACACCGCCCCATCCATGTCCAATTGCTGAATGTACTGTTTTTGGTACTTGATTACTTGCTTTACCCATTATTTGAAGTGCTGCAACCGCGGGTCTTTCCATAGCTGATGCTCCAATAGCATTAGTTGAATTAACCCCACCAGAACAATTTATTGGTAATTCTCCATTTAGAGCTGTAACACCAGTTTCATACATTTCTGAAGCAGTATTTTCCTCGAATAAACCTAATCTTTCAATCCACATAAGTTCTTGATTTGGAAAAGGAGAATAGACCTCAGCATAGTCGATTTCCTTTCTTGGAAAAGAAATACCCGCTTGACCAAATGCTAGCTCTGCTGATTTCATTGCACCTAATTGTTCAGAAGTATCTAATTGACCAGCTCCACTACCATTATATCCAAGTACTCCTGTTTCATTAGCTACACTGCCAACTCCATTGACGTAAACTGGTATATCGCATAAATCTTTAGCTTTTTGTTCAGTAGTAAATAACATAGCACACGCTCCATCGGAAGCTGGGCATACCATACCATATCTTAAAGGATATGAAATATATGGTGTTTCTAACACATCTTCTATTGTTAGATCTGGCATCTTTAGGTGAGCCCACCATGTTTTAGCCGCATTATGTCTATTTTGCACCACAACTCTAGCAAGATCTTCTTCCGTAATCTTACTTCTACGCATATAGTTTGTCGCTTGATAAGAAGCTACTCCTATTGCAGCCCCAGCAGATAATAATTGAGTTAATTGATCATAAGTAATACCTAAGGTATTTAGAACTGATATTTCTCCATATGCAACAGATGCTAAACCTGTGCTAGTGTCCCCTTGGGATTGTTGCTCAAACCCTATAGCTAAAATTGTATCAATACCGGGCAATTCCGCAGCTACAGTATAATATCCACCAATAGCGACTGATCCTCCTGTTGTTCCACCAGTAGTAATTCTCATTAATGGTTTGTTACGTGCTCCCATCCAATCGGTCATCCATAATTCTGGGATATTAGCACCTTCAAAAGCAGGCATATTACCATTAACAAAAGCATCAATGTCATTAATACTCACGCTTGGAACTTTTTTCAAACAATCTTCAATAGCTTCACTCACTAATTCTGGCATGCTCACATCAGATCTTTTTGAAGCATGCTCACTGAATCCAGCGCTAGCAATACAAACTTGTCTTCCCATTTTTAATTTCCTCCTTCCAATATATATATAATATTATTCTGAGCACACATACCAATCTGCCCAGATGCAATAGCTTTATTTACATCTTTGACTTGATATCCATTTGCTTCTCCTCTAATTTGTTTAGTAGCTTCTATAATCCTAATTAATCCCGTTCCACAAGGAGGATTTCCCCCAATAGCGCCACCAGAAGGATTAATTGGAAACTCTCCATTAATTTCAGAATTTAAGCTTGGTCCTTTTCCTTTACCAGTAAGTCCAAGCGCTTCTTTTAAAATTAACTCCTCATGAGCAGCTGATTCAAATATTTCTGCAATGTCAATTTCTTTTAATGGATCTTTAATTCCAGCAGTACTATATGCCATTTTGCTAGCTAATTCCATTGATTTGGATTCTGCTAAATTTCTATCACCAAGATAATATGCCTCTTGATTATATCCAACTCCAGTAATCCAAACAGGTTTATCTGTGATTTTTAAGGCTTGTTTCTCAGGAGCTAATAGTAATGCTGCAACACCATCACAAGGTTGCGCAACCATTAATTCCCTTACGGGATCAGCATAATTTTCAGAATTTAAGACATCTGTAACAGTTAAATTTGGATTTTGGGCTTCTTTTAATGCTAAAGGATTTTTTGAAGCATTTTTCCTATTCTTAACAGCGATTTCGGCAATATCTTCAGCACTAACTCCAAATTTGTTCATATAAGCTCTCATTTGAAACCCTAATGCTGTAATATCATTAACATAAGCAGTAGGTCTTTCCCATGTTGGATCAGTCTCAAACACTCTAGCTGAATGATATGGAAAACATGATGCCATACTTCCCGCCCATATTACTGCTAATTTATGATTTCCAGATAAGATTCTCATCATACCATATAATAACGCGTGTGCTCCATCCATCTCTACTTTCGACTCATCTGCTAGGTATGCTCCACCTGCTTCTACAGCAAATGCATTAGAAATAGTTCTTCCATCATAATAATCATTTGTACAAGATATTACTGTAGTTATATCTTTTTTCTTTAATCCCGCCTTATCAAGAGCTCCTCTTACAGCTTCAAAGATCATTTCATAACGCCCATAATTTGCATCTGAGTATAATTTTACCTGATAATATCCTACAATACCTACTTTTTGCACTTAATTTATCACCTCTCAAAATTTCACGAAACCCTTAATATCTGAAGGATTTCCCTTAGTTTTTTCTTCCCATATAATTTTAAGCTTCATTCCCACTTTCACTTCTTCCGGTTCCATATTTAATAAACGGTAAATTATTGATGTATTGCTTCCATCAATTTGCACCATTCCAATAATTTGAGGTTTCTTGACCTTTCGACTAGTTCTATCGTTGATTTTATAATGAGTTATAGTATAATTCTTTAATGTACCAGTATTTGGTAAATTTACCCAGTTCTGATCAAAAGGGATCGTAACATTGCATTTTCCACATATTTTCCTCGGTGGAACAAAAACATCTCCACATTTAGTGCATTTATTTCCGACAATTTTCTTTTGTTCTAAGCCATCATAGAATTTATCCATATATCTTCCGACCCAAAAATTAAAATCTGCTTTTACTAAACCCTTATTTGCGACAATTAATTTTTCGCTCATATTTTATTCCTTTTTTTTAAATTTATTTTTGAACTAATACAAATCATTAGTTATTATACGTAATAATATTAATAGATTTTAATGACTAATATAAATTTCAGATCCCCTAAAGTTCAAACCTATTTTAATTATATATTATAATTAACTCAAAAGAGTAATATTCTCGTATTATTTTTTTTAAAATAGGAAAAAAAATAAAAGAATTTCGAAATAATGTGTTCGTACACATAAATCGTTTTTTGAAAAAAAAGCCTTTTGACGAAGAATTTGAATGGCGTGACGAAACTAGTGGTACGGCAACGGCAGTGGCAATTCGAGCTCGGTTTGAAAAAAAGTGAAATTATCCACCTTGATGGTGAAACATTTTTTCGGCTT
>CAYNEU010000216.1:0-2010 GCA_964396275.1 uncultured archaeon
AATTCTTCTGGAGCACAATGTTTTAATCGTAAATAATCCTCGCCCCTCGTTGCTATCATGTGGATGACGTTTGCTTTTGCCACACGGTTAAATATAGCTTGTTTTTGAGTGCTAAAGCCCTTTTCGAGAGTATTATTGGTTTTTACCACAATAGGAAAATGGGTGTACTGAAAGAGTCCTGGACGGTAGGATTCCCATAATCTACACCATTCCATCATAATTTGTGGTTTAGATGCATTCTTTTTCTGTAAAAAGGATTTATAGGTTGTTAAGTTTAGTTTAGGATTGAGTTTTTGAGTTTTGGTTAGGAGAGTCTCGTAGATAATAGCAATAGAACTCTCTTTTTCATCTATATTCATATCTTCCTGATTAAACGCCTCTCTAACCCGTTGAAAAAAATTATTTAGCTCACGAGAATCCGCATAATATTTTTCCACGTCATCTAATGCACTTTTTAAGACTAATGAGGTTTTAGTAAGAATTTTAGTGAATCGTAAAGTAGAGTCTTTATCCGTTAATATTTCTGCCATTTTGCGTTGATATTCTGTCAACTCTTCGAAAAGTCGTACCCCTCTAAGTTCCTTGAAAGTTTTATTACGGACTTTAATCATTTTTTGGAGATCTTTGTTTATTCCCCTAAATACCTCTTGAACGGATCTTTTTCCTAATCCTTCAAAATACACAGGGGAGCTGTTAGATCGGGTATTTATATCTAATGAATTTACGGTTTTCTTCAACGATAAATACGCATTACTATCAATTGCTTCTAAATGGTTCCATGTATTTCTTAAAAAATGATATTGGCAATATTGGTGGGGAATTTCGGGATAAAAAGTCTCGTGACATTTAGTTATTAACCCTTGTTTATCGCTTATCCATTCGATAATCTTTACACCGTAAAAATCTTGGATGTTCTCAAGTATTCCATGAAGAATTTGATGGTCTAGCTTTTCAAATTTAAAGGTAGCAAGGATGCGATTTGATATTAAGTCCATAAAACACCAAATGGAGGAAGCATCTCCCCCTGGGTCCTGTCCGTCAAACCCTAATAAGATCTGACCTTGTACTTGAATGAGCTCTACTGTTTTTTCATCTATTTTAAACGATTTTAGTTTTAAAATTTCATCGCAGATGCGTCGAATCGTATCTTTTGAGATCTTTAATTGATATTTTTTAGTTAAACGCTTAAATATTTGTTCTGGCTTTAACTCGTAGACTAAAAGCTCATCAGCAATTTATCTAAAAACATCTGCACCATACGTTCTCTGACTATAATCAAATCTGGGGCATGGATTAAAGGCAATCTTATTTAACTCACATTCTAAGTTAACGCAAGAATATAAATTAATTACTTGATATATAGGACCTTTTAGGGTATGGACTAATTTACCATCATCAGCATATTTGAATTTCACCTTCTCTCCGCATGAAGGGCACGTAAAATTCCATTCAGAGGGATAGCTAATCCTCACAGTTTTATATTCTTCTGAATAGGTTTCACGTTTCATTATAAATAATAATAAGATTAGGAGTTTTTCAACTTATCGGTAAAATTAAAAAAAAAGACTGAGATGATTTTGCCATCTCATGTTTTTTTTCTCTTTTTTTTCCTAAAATTCAGATTTATAGTTTTGTATTCAATTTTTTTAATAGTTAATAATAATGGTTTTAGATAAAGAACTAAGTAAAAGCTCTTTAAGTATATGAATAGAACTGGAATTGAATATTCTTTTCATTGAGCCATTCTCTAAATTCTGTGTCACTCTTAAAACGATCTTTTATTAAATGTAATATAACAGAAGAGATATTCTCAGCTTTTACCGTTAGCCAAAATTCATGATCGAAATCTCCAAAAAAGATACTATTCTGAAAAATGAGAAGAAGAAGTATGAAATAAACACTAATAAATTTATATTTTCTCAAGAATATAGTCAAATTATCGTCTATCTTCATTATTTTAAATATCAAATTTTATATTAAATATTTTATTTTTAGAAAAGCTAATAAGAG
>CAYNEU010000217.1:0-3185 GCA_964396275.1 uncultured archaeon
AGAAAAAAATGAGAGACCAATCAATTAAGATACGAGCTTTAGTAGACAGGAATCTATTAAAATCCTATAATATACCTGATGGCTGGTCAAAATTATTTAAAGATCCAAAAATATTTTTTAGAGATATGTTAGAAAATATTCGAATTTTGGATGAAATTAAAATCTCATTGATTGTTTCTGATAAAGGAGCGATACTCTTTTTAAGTAAAGATGGTGAAATTGATTATAGTCAATGTTTAATTGATAATCATGAAGTATTTATAAACTGGATTAAAGAGTTATTTGAATGGTATTGGATAAAAGGTAAAAGTTTACGACATTTTATTCGGAAAGAAATGCTTGTAAATCAATAAAAATAACTATAAATATCCAGAAATCTAAAATATGTAGTATATTATAGTAAAAATAAACTGAATTAATTTTTTTTAACCTTTAAGTTTAGTTTTTTCTTCAAGAATCATATCATAAAGATCGTCCATAGTTTGAGGAGGTATATGTTGTTCATCTTTTTTATGGAGTGTTATTGCATCAGAAGGACATATAGCAACACAATTTCCACAACCGATACACCTTTTTCTATTAATTGAGGATACATCATCTTTAAGAGTTATTGCTTTAAGTTGACAACGTTCAACACAGGAACCACACCCAGTACATAATTCAGGGTTTATTTCTGAATAAAAATTAGATACAACATAATCAGCGGGATTAGGAACTTTTAACAGTCCTGAGATCCCTCTATCACAACAAGAGCAACAGCTGCAAACAAATTCGACATTTTGAGAATTACTTGGTCGGAGAATTAGACCTTCTTCTTGATTTGTTCGCAAAATTCTAAGAGTTTCTTCTTTACTAATTTGGGTACCCCATCCTTGATCTATATACAATTGAATCAAATCTCCAAATCCTAGGCAATTTTCCTTATGTTTAGTCATTTTACATGGTTTTCCGTACATTTCCATTTCTTGACGGCAAACACAATTAATTTTTGCGAAGGGTCCTTCGCTGTCTTCTATGATCTTCCTTATATTATCGTAAGGGGCAATAACAAGTTCTGGATCAAGACTTTTTTCGACTGGTATTGTTCGGAGCTGATGGTATTCAGTTCTATTAGCTTTAGCACCCCATATTTCACCCAAGTATTCATTAAAATCTTTTAAAAATTCTTTTGTAAGTTTATTAACTTGGAATTCATACATACCAACAATTAACATTGCATTAGCATAGTATTTCTTATCTCCTTCTTTTTTCAACGAAATGGAACCTTTTTTAGCCAAATTATCTAAATTGGTTTCTAATTCTTCTAGAGAGATTCCAGTATTTTTTATTCGTTCAAAAATGTCTTCTAATGGTTCAAGATCTCTATTCCACCCAAATCTTAAGAATGTAGCAATTCTCGCTTCTTCAGGCGTAAAAAGGTGCTTGAGAACTCGAATATCTGAACCAGATTTAGCGCGGGGGAATCCAATTGGCATTTGATCAAGGTGTTCTTGTAATTTTCTATAAATGTCAGAACCTTCAACTATACTTACATCAACCATAAGTTATTCATCTCAATATAGTTTGAATTATTTATTACTTATTATAGATAATTTTCATTTTATTAATTCTTTTTTAATTAAAATAAAAGAATAAGAACTTTAGAAATATTAGGTACTCATAATTTCAAACACGATATTTAGGTAAATTTTATTTACTCTTCATAAGTTCTTAACGCTGTGTATATCTGAAATTTTTTATTTATTGAAATAAAAATTGATTGTTAAATATTTTCTAATCTAATCATCTCGATTTATTATATGCTCTGGAAATGGTTTAATATTTTTCAAAGATTTACGTAGAAATAATGGATACAACCTCAATTCCTCTAACTGGTTTATGTTAACCCATTTAAAAATTAGTTCAAGTTCTTTTCCATAGAGTTTACCATTTTCAAAACCCAATTCATTTTCTTTCCCATAAAATGTATCATTTTCAAAAACCAATTTAGAATCTGGAGGAAATTCCATGAGATAGAAAATAGATATCTCATGAAAATCATTACCCTCAAAATAAAAGAAGTTTTCCACAAAATAAAGGGTTCTAATAATATTTACATCCATACCAATTTCTTCTTTTATCTCTCTTATGAGGGTATCTTTGGAGATTTCTAAAAATTCACATCGACCTCCAGGTAATGACCAGAAATCATCGATAATACTTTTATGTACAAGTAGTTTATTATTATAAATAGCTACTCCCGCAACTCTATAAGTAAAAACTTTTCTATCATTTTCGAAAGTTATCATTTGAACTACTCTAGTGTTCTAATATAAATAAAACTTGTATTTTTTCTGCTTAAATTTTAAAATAGTAGAGAAAAAAGTTAAAAAAACAACAAAGATATATTAATTATTTTTTTTAAACAGTTTAATCTCTGAAACCGTAGTACGCGTTGATAAACAATAGTAAAAATCCTACTAAAGTCAAAGAATAATCAAATAAGGTAAATATTGTTAAATCCCATTCAAAAGAAAAACAAATTAATGAAATTACTACTATTGTAAACATGATAACAGAGAGAATATTTCTTCCCTTTCTTTTCCACCAGCTAATTTCTTCTAATATTAATTTTTCAATAATATCACCGTCTGAGAGGGAAGCATCCATATTAGCAATTCGAATTTTCATTTTTTTCTTTTCTCGAGAATTTACTATTGATCTAAGAGCGGCACCAATGATAAACAAAATAACTATTATTATTAGATCAAATATAGTGTTTGTAACTTCAAAATGAACGCGTGGTCCTAAGTAATTAGCAAGTAGAGTTATGATCAACATTGATATTAAAAGGAATCTAACAGAATATTTAGGTAAGTATAAAGGCATTTTCACTTTTTTTGAATCTTGGATATATAAATCAAGTCTTTTCATTTCTTCGACAATATCTCTTATTTTTTCATGCTCACTTCTTCTTGCTTCAAAGTAGAATGCAACAACAACAAATATCACATTTACTATCAAACTAGGGATATCTTTACCACTTATTATATACCCAAAAGGAAACGCTACCAGTAGAATAGTGCTAAGACCTCGTACAGTCCCTCGTGGCATTCCAAGTGGATGTCCTTCAACTTTACCACCTTTACTAAATCTGTTAATTAAGACCCAAATACCAAAAATTGCAAGTAAAATAAAAGAAATCA
>CAYNEU010000218.1:0-3386 GCA_964396275.1 uncultured archaeon
CATGCAAAATAATCAGCAACCGCACCATTGGTGGTATAAACTTTCTCTCCGTTAAATATGACGCCCTCATCGGTTTTTGTACATTTAGTTGTCAGATTAACAGCATCAGAACCCCTCTCAGGTTCAGTAATGCCTATACAGCCAATTTTTTGCCCAGATAAAAGCTCATCTTGCACTTTTAAAGGGATATCAGAACCGCCTCCATGTTCATAATAATGAAAAGTAGGATTTCCGCATAATATTCCGGTTGCTAATCGTGCAAGTTCCAATTGAGGATCTAACAACGAGAGATGAGCGCCTAATAATATTTCTCTTTTCATTCCATAAGGTTTGAAGTCTTTCCATGGGTTTATTCGTTGTATATAACCATGCTTTCCAAGTTCTGGAAGTAGCCCATAGACGTCTTTTGATTTATCGATTTTTGGATGGAAATCTAAGCAAAATTCTTGAAGTTTATTACAATATTCTTGTTCTTCGTTATTTAGCATTGGAAAAACATTGTCATTAAAGATTTTGAAGACATTTTTTAATGACATCTTTTCGAGAATTTGATCATTAATAATTTTCTCTTGAAACATTTTCACATCAATTTTATAAGTATTTTTTAAAAATTGAAAGAATTAATATTAATTAATCTAAATTTTTTATTACAATTAAATCTTTGAGATTAAAAAGGTATTAGAAAGAAGTTAAGAGCAATTATCTTAAGCATAATTTTCTTTTACATAATCTTGAACTCTTTTTATTTCATCTAAGTGAGTCTCTACATTTCCAAATATATAAAATCTAACCTCTGGACCTGTTCCACTTGGTCTAAAATAAAGAGTTGAGTCGTTACTTCTCAATTGATAAATGTCAATCATACCATTATTATCTGATAATGCATGGACGTCATAATCCTTACCACCAACACTAATTTGTTTTCCATCATTTTTTTCAAAATTTTTCATAATTCTAACTTTTTCTTCATCATTAGCAGGTATGGTACGGTTTATCCCTTTTATTGACCAGTCGATTGATTCAGAAATGACATATCCTCTGCAGATAAGTTCGGTTATTAATACTAAAGCAGGAACAGGATATTTATCCGCAATAACAGTAAATTCAGTATTAAAATTATAATCACCAGTTCGCTTATTTTTGGAGACATCTAAAATATTAAGGGTGTGACCTCCACTTTCTTCCCAGTAAACCATTAAGAAAGATTGTTTTTCTATATTTTTATTTTCCATTAATTTTATTAATTGTTGCCTGAGAGGGGCGGGTTTATTAATTTTAATTAAATTTTTATTCTCATCTTCAAAATATAAGATTGCGGTATCAACTTTAGATTTATCTACTTCAATTCCAAGAAGAAAATACAAAATTATTCCTAAATGCTTATATCCAACCCCTGTTAGGATATTTAAAAAACTAGTATGGTCACCTCTCAAATCACTTGGAATTGTCCTTACATTTATAATTTTTTTATTAAACTCCTTTGCTAAAATGTTATGCATCGCAGAATAGACTTCATTCGGTATATAAGTAAAATATTCTCCATTTTGTTTAATATACAATACAATTCTATCTCTATCAGCATCTAATAACAATGCAATATTTGAATTCGCTTGAACCATTATATTTTGTAGCTTTGGTTCTTGTATATATTTTAATGGATTAGGAGGATTAACTTCCTCGTCAACGACAGTAAGATTAGCGCCATAATACTTAAATAGATTTACAATGCCTCTAGCTTTACCTAAATAAGGCCAAATTACTATATTCTTACCTTTTATACTCTTTATTTCTATTACTTTTGATAATAAGTTAATTACATAATCATTATTTTTCTGTTCTGCGTCTATAAGGAGGGGCGTGAAGTCTGATTTAAATTGAATTTCATTCACTTCAAGTGCTTTTTTCGAAATATCCTTAAAGATATCTCCTGACATAGGGATTGGGTAATCTATATATAGCTTTATACCGTTCCAGGATAAATCATTGTGACTTGCAGTTAAAACAATAATTAAATTTATGTCCTCATATAATGCGATTGATGCCGCTCCATAGGGAGAAGAAATCTTTGATTCTCCCGGGTTATCTTTTTGGTAATAGATCTCATATCCATCATATGCAAATATTTCAGAACTATATTGGAGTAATAGATCTTTAGTTGGTCGGTCATCAGTAAAAATTAGAATTTTTAAATTTTGATTATTTTTCATCTCCTTGAATTTTCTACTAATTGCTTTAAACATTCTAAGAAATAGGAAGATTTTTTTATTGGTTAAAATATATTTTTCTCCTTCGCTTGGTATTTTAATGTCAAGTATTTGAATTCGTAATCCTGAGGTAGGAGCAACAATTGGGTCGATAATTTCCTTTTCTTCTTTCGTTAATTCGGGTAATTTTAAAATTTTTATTCCTTCTTTCTTTTGTTCGAATTTAATATCTTCAACTTCAAAATCAATCAAATTGCCCACTCTAATTAGGTTTAATTCAATTTATTATTTATATTCAAATTTTAAGAAATATTTCTTATAGCTTCTTTTAAAATAGCCAATATTTTTTCACGATACATGGGTTCAATAGCAATCATCCCATGAGTCTCAATAATTCTCTTTTCACTCGATAAAATTCTCTCACAGAATTCTGGTGTGAGTCTATTTGGCAAATCCTGTTTATTTGCGATCCCAATAACCAATTTATCCTGATAAAATTTATCTAATACATCATGAATTATTTCTTTTGAATTGCTAATATTTTCATATGTCGAGTCAGTAACAAGGAGAGTTATATCTGTTCCTTGTAATAGGCTCTTCCATAAAGATCTAAATTGAGCTTGTCCTGCAAAATCCCAAAGAGTTATAGATCTTTCAAATTCATCTCCATCATAAGCAGCAATGTCAGCTGTAATCGTAGGAACATATTCAAGGTCAACATTCTTTCCACAGATTAATTTTGTTAATGTAGTCTTCCCAACGCCCCCAAATCCTATAATCGATACTTTAATAGCACCTAAAATAATATTATCTAATTCATGCTCAAATTCAGTAAAAATACTACGATTTCCTCCCCAACCTTCATTCTCAAGAATTTTCCCATACTTATCAATAAATTTTGTTCTTATAGTTAATATCTTAGAATTCACAACCGAATCATCGTCATCTAAATCTGTACATACTACAATGATAATTACATCAATGATCGTATAATAATATTTGAAGTCTTCTGTTTGTGTACTTTTAATATCACTTTGACTGATTTCTTTCATAAATCCAGAAAAGGCACTTAAAAAACCCGCTAATAAATCTCTATCGACATCAGAGCTACCGTAGTTCCTAAATAACAATGATTTTCCATCCCGGGTAAGCACGTTAATATACTGAATCATGGATATTATT
>CAYNEU010000219.1:0-1664 GCA_964396275.1 uncultured archaeon
TGCTAAGATTAATGAAATCTTTTGCTTCTTCTAAAAGAAGTTGGTTGTACTTTAATCCCCATGAAATTAATACTCTATTATCTGTAACATATATAATATGAACATCATGTCCTTCTTCCATCCATTTCAAGATGCTACCGCCACATCCAAAAATTTCATCATCGGGATGAGGTGCAAAAACAACAATTTTCATGATTTTTTATTTCTATATGAAGATGTAATTTTATTATATTTCTCAATAGCACGATCTCGCCAAATGGTATTCCATTTTTTAAATCCGGATTTCACATATTTTTCTCTTTTAAAAATATCATAGCAAACCCAATTAAATAATACAAAGAATCTTTTGGCTCCACTTTTCTTTGTTAACCTTTTTGATCTCACGCCTAAATCATTTTGAAGGTGCTCAATTAGTCTTCCTTCGACAGCATCCTGTAATTTCCCTTCGATTATAGCATCTTCATAATTTATCCTTTCTTCTAAAAAGTAAGACCTTACTTGATCAAAAATATTACCTCTACAAATTTCTACCTTTTCAGTGTGATTTTGAAAATTTAATTCTTTTAGTCCCTCTTGTACAAGTTCAACTACAACCTCAAAGGGCTTTTTATTGTTCCAGTTTTCGCCTTGAAAAAGCTGAACGGGTAATGTTTTAAAAACTAATTCTCCAGTTTCTTTTCTTAAAAAACCAATAAATACATCTCCTACTAAATCTCCTGTTCCTGCATCATCAATTTCAATTGTCATTGTTAATCGATGTATAATGTTCTTATTTATAGAATAATATAAAATTAAAAGAATCTAATTTTATAAAATTAGACTTTAAAGAAAGATTTAATGAAATTAGTTAATTTATTTCAATATAAAAATTTTTAATTTTTTTAAGGATTTACTTTGAAAGTTGAACTTTTGATTATTGGAAATGAAATCCTTATTGGAAAGACTCAAGACACTAATTCTAATTGGATGGCAAAAAGAATTACGAAGTATGGACATCAAGTTACAAGGATTACCACTATCGGAGATAAGGTTAAGACCATTTCGGATACAATTCAAAGAATATTACAACGTAAACCTGATATAATTATAACATCAGGAGGAATTGGACCTACTTTTGATGATATGACCCTAGAAGGTATTGCTTCAGGTTTAAATCGAAAATTAGAGTTAAATGAGCACGCTTATAATACAATTAAGAAAGTTTATGAAAAAGCATTTCATAAAGGCCTTCTTAAACTTGAAGGGATGACAAAAGAAAGAAAAAAGATGGCTTATCTACCTCAAGACTCTACTCCTTTACCCAATACAGTAGGTACAGCCCCAGGAGTTAAGATTAGTGAAGGAAATTCAACAATTTTCATACTTCCTGGAGTACCTGCTGAGATGAAAGCTATTTTTAGAAATATAATAGTACCAATTTTAAAAGAACAACAAGGTAACTTCATTGAAAAAGGCTTTATTTTTTTGGGAATTGGGGAAAGTCAGATTGCAGCATATACAAATGAGTTAGAGAAAAAATATCCCCAACTTTGGATTAAAACACATCCTAAAATTGGCTTATCTGTTGAGGTAGAGGTTTCTATAACTGCATTTAATGTAAAGAATGGTGAAAAATTAATAGATAAAGCCTTAAATGAAATTAGAGAAATTGTTACACAACTTAA
>CAYNEU010000220.1:0-3229 GCA_964396275.1 uncultured archaeon
TGGGCAAAATAGAAGAGCTTATATTCCTATTATTGGTGTTACTCCTGATAATGTAATTCAAAATTTTGAGATTGAAGGAGAGTTTTTTACTGAAGAGGATGCTTACGAAAATATGACTATAGGAGATGGTTTGGCTTACAATCTTTTTGAGTATGCGTTAGATCAGAGTTTAAGACTTAGTTCTTCTGGGCCAACCTTACATATTAGTGGAGTTGTCATTGATAGCTTTTATTCTGGATGGGCTGGCTACGTAGGATTGGACATTATCCAACAAGCACTAAATTTATCAACAGAAATTAATCTTATAGCATTAAAATTAAAAGATGGTGCATATAATATAATAAGAAATTCACTTGAAAATATATCAAACAGCATTGGTGAAAATTTCTCTTTCTTAAAATTAGATGAAACATTTCAGAATAATTTAAATTTTTTAAATAATTTATCGTTCTACCCAATTTCGTTAATTCTAGTTATTTCAATACTGACTATCTTATCACTATACAATTATCAGAAAGCGGAGATAATGGAGAAAGCAAAAGATTTTCTAATTATGCGTGCAGTGGGCTCAAAAACTAGATCCTTGAAAAAGATACTTTTTTTGGAAACATTGTTTATTCTAGTACCATCTTTACTTATAAGCTTAGCAATAGGAATGATAATAAATTCTTTATTTCTGTTCAGCCGAGTTTATTTACCTCCCCTATATGTCCCATTCCTAGTTTTCATGATTCTATTTGTTGTATTTATCATTTTTAATTTTTTAAGCCTTTTTCCGATTTTAAAGAAAATTAACAACTTTTCTATTAAAGATTTTAATATGTATTAATGTTTTTTTTTAAATTATTAGAAAATGATAATATGGATACGACATTAATAAGTTAAATTTTAATTTCTAAAATTGTATTTATAAATTAATTTCTAATAAAATGGTGATTCTTCTCTATGACTGAAGATGCTTTAAAAAATAAAATCAGAGAATTAGAGTTAGAATTAAAGAAAAGAGATCAAGAGATCGAACATCTTGATGATATTATTGAAGAACTTCAAGATAAAATTATGGAATTAGAGGATCTTAAAAAATTAGAAGACGGAGCGACAAAAAAAAGTAAAAAAATACAAGCTGCAGAATCAAGATTTGCATATGAACTCGAAGAAAAAGATAGACAAATACGCGAATTAAAAAACAATATGGGTTTTTTAAGAAAAGAGAAAGTACAACTTCAACAAGAAGTAGAAAAAATGAAATCCGAGACAGACTCATCCGTTATTAGAGTCGAAGATTTAAGAAGTAAATCACCACTAAATGTCTTGGTAAAAGATTTACAAGAAAAAGTGAATAAACAAAGTTCAATAATTAATAAATTAATGTCTAAAAATACTAGTAGTGAAAATTTCGGTGAAAAACTGATTCAAAAAGACGAAGAAATTGAAATTTTAAGATCAGAAATCAGAGAGTTAAATCAAAAACTAAAAGATCTTAGTTTTCCATCTGAAAAGAGTAGCGATTCAATAACTAAAAAACTAATCGAAGATCTTCAAAATCAATTAACCAAGGCTAAAAAACAAGTAGTTGAATTAAAACAAAAACTTGAAAAATCTGATAAAAATAAAAAACAAGAAAAAGATAGTCCTAAAATCCAAGATTTTAAAAAAGAAATCAATGGATTAAAAGAAAAACTCGAAGGAAAAAACAATGAAAATAAGGTTTTAAAAGAGGAAATTATCGCCCTAAAAAAAGTTGAAATTGCTGAGAAGTTTGAACAAATTGAGAGCCCTTCCGATGATATGATCAAAACATTAAAAGAAGATCTCCAAACTAAGCTAAACAGGTCAAAAATACAGATTAAAGCACTTCAAGAGCAACTTGAAAAATTTAAGACGGGAAAACCGTTAGACTCGGGTGAATCTCAAAAAGACTTGGAAGGCAAATTAAAAATGCAAAGAGAGATGGCAATCTTTCTTCAAAAACAACTAGAAACAAAAGAAGGAGAAATTGAAACAATTAAAAATGAGGCTGTACAAATAAAATCAAAATACAGGCAATTAGAAACTCAATCTAAAATAAAAGATCAAAAACTTAGTGAATTACAGCGCAAGATAGATAGTTTTAATTTTAAAACGGAAGTTCACCCTAAGAAGGAGGATCCAGACTTAACGTTGAGAGTAAGAGAGCTAAAGAATAAAGTTGATAATCTTAGAAAACTTAATAATGAACAAAGATTAGAGATTTCTCAGTTAAGAAAAAAAATCTAAATTTATTATGGAATTAATTATTTTAGGAAGCGCTGCTGCAATTCCTATTAAAAATCGTAATTTATCCTCTATAGCTATTAAATTTAAAAATCAGACTTTAATATTTGACTGTGGGGAAGATTTCCAGCGGAAATTTGCTGAAGCTTCTCTAAAATTTAATAAGCCATTGAAGATCTTAATAACTCATTTTCATGGAGACCATATTATTGGACTCCCTGGATTTTTATTTCGATTGAGTTTAAATGATAGAACTGCACCAATGATGATTTTCGGACCTCGAAATCTTTTTCTCTATTTATTTCTCCATAAAAAAATTCTCGGATTAAGGGCAAACTATCCTATTACGATTTTTGAGATTGACCATCAAAATAAGGAATTAATAGAGTTTGAGGGATTAGATTCAGAAGAACCAAAAAGAACAATTAAGATTAATGATAATATCATTTTCGATTCCAAATATTTTTCCATAAAATATGCTTTAGTAGAGCATTCAGTTATTACATTCGCATATGCTTTTATTGAAAAGCCTCGTTATGGGAAATTTAACCCAATTAGGGCAAAAGTTCTAAATGTTCCTGAAGGTAATCTTTGGAAAACACTCCAAGAAGGGCAAGTAATTGAAATCAATGGAAAGTTAATTGATCCTATTAAAGAAGGAATTATTGGTCCAAAGAGAACTGGAAGAAAAATAACTTACTCTGGAGACATGAAACCAAGCGATTCTTTTATAGATTTAGGAAAAGATTCTGATATTTTAATTCATGAAGCAACATTCGCAAAAGCACTTGCAGAAACAGCTGAAGAAAAGAAACATTCAACTTCAATTGACGCTGCAAATGATGCAAAAAAAATGAATGCAAAACAATTAATTCTCACTCATATTTCTTCACGATACCAAGAAGATGCTGTAAAATTACTAGAAGAAGCTAAAGAAATTTTTCCAAATACTATTTTAGCTGAAGATTTATTACGA
>CAYNEU010000221.1:0-4583 GCA_964396275.1 uncultured archaeon
CCTTAAGCAATAACTACAATAATTATTATCTAAAATGCTTTGAATACATTTTGCTCGATCTATATGAGTGATCACACCATTTTCTTTTTTAATTGGAGTTTCAAAAACAGCACCTCCTTTGCATTCTCTTACGCAAGCTCCACATTTTTCACAGAAGTCTTTAAGTTCACTAAAATCTCTTTCTTTTGTTTCAGGAATTTCCGCATCGGTCGTGATTATACTCCATCGTTGCCGAGGACCAAATTCTGGTGAAATTATTAATCCATTTCTACCCATAATACCTAAATTTGCGGCAATAGCATGAGGACCATATAGTAATTTTCCTCCAAAGGGATGATGAGCTTCACTTTTATAACCTTGTTCTTTTAAAAATTCAGTCAATTCCATTGTGATATCTCCTAATACTTTATAGACTCTAAATACTTCAATTTCACAAACAGCACCAGGAGCGGTTTTAATTTTATCCCATTTCATCTCCATTCCAAGTACTATTGCATTTTTTCCGTATACTTTAAGACCTTTAAAAATATAATTTTCATTTACAGGAGTATATCCTATAAAATCTACATTAAGTCCGCTAGCTTTTTTTTCAAATTGCTCCCAAAAATCAGGTGAAACATCTGTTTTTTTATTATTTTCATTTCCATATTTTGTTTTTCTTGCTTGTTCGAACCCCTTAAAAGTACCTCTAAGATACTTACTGAATAGTTTAGCAGTTTCTCGATCTAAGACTTCTGCCGGACCTAAACTCATGCTAAATAGTTCTTTAGGGACAATAAAAACAAGATTTTCATTTTTTCCAATATAGGTTGGCTCAATCCCTGCATCTGACATTTATTATCACTTTTAATTCAAAACACTAAAATTTTTACTTGTCTTCATATTAAATACAATATAAAGATAATGGTTTTAAAGATAAATCTTTTTAAGTATACGACGGCATGTCCCTTCTGTGGAAAAGAATTAGAATCAAGATTTTCTAAATGTTTTAATATATACTGTCAGGGACAAAAGTTTAACGTAGGGAATTTAGTTATATATAGGCTAAATACAGATTTAGGGATTGGACACATAATAAAAAAGTTAGAAATCCCAACCTCAAAATCTTTAGACGAAAAGGATACTCATTTTATAACTAAATATAAAGTCTCATTTAAAAATAACATAATCAAGATAATCCATCCGATTGATCTAATCCATTATATTTTTGAAAAAGAAGAACATATAGTCACTAAACAAGGAATTGGTTATATAAATAAAAAGGATTTCCTAATCAAGGATGGAATAATTTCTTATGAACTTTTAATGGAAAATGGTAAATTATATCAAATTTTTGAAAATGAGATTTATTCTAAGTATGAAATACCGATAAAAAGTCTTATTTCAAAGCAGTTATTTGACCCTACTAAAAATTTCTTGATCAAATATTGGGCAAATTTATTCTATTCTTATTACAAATCATATCAAATTAAATGTATTACTAATTCTCGCTTATCATTAATGCCCCATCAAATAAATGTCACTCATAGATTATCTGAAGAACATTTTCCAAGGATTATTTTAGCCGATGAAGTGGGTCTTGGAAAAACTATAGAAGCAGGTATTTATATCAAGGAAATGATGGCAAGAGATTTAGCAGAACGTATTTTAATTATTGTCCCAGCCTCACTAGTTAAACAATGGCAATTTGAAATGGATAATAAGTTTAACATAAAATTTACAGTATATGATGGAAAGAAAGTAAAAGAACTGAAAAGTAAAGGGAGTTATAAACATCCAGAAATTCTTCAAAATCCTTTCTATTATGATAATTTAATAATATGTTCACTTCAATTCGCTCGAAATAGAAAATACATGGAATTACTATCAAGTATATCATGGGATATTGTAGTATTTGATGAAGCACATCATTTAAGAAGATATATCATGAACGCACCACCGGGGAACTACCGAGAAACTCTTAATTATGAATTAGCAAGAAATTTAAGTGCAAAATCAGAAAGTATATTATTATTGACAGCTACTCCTCTACAACTTCATTCTTTTGAATTATTTTCTTTAATTGAACTCATTCATCCAGAGATCTTTGAAAATTTTAGCGATTTTGAACATTTTAGAAAGAATATGCCATTTATCAACTTACTCATTTCAAACCTTAATCATATTGATAAATTAAATAATTTTGAACTAAAAAATACAATTAGACTTCTAAAAGATCTTGAATATATAGATAAAAAAAAAGAGGTTAATCAAGTTCTTTTAAAGATTAAAGATGATTCTTATAAATTGAATCTGTCAAGAAAGATTGAAGAGGATCATACTATATCTAAGTTCTTAATTAGAAATCGTAAGAAAAATGTATTTACTGGAGATTTATTAAATAAGAGAATTGTAAATACTATTATGGTATATCCTACTCAACAAGAATTAGATGTCTATAACGAGATCCGCCTTTATCTTGCAAAAATCTATAATTCTACACTAAGTAAAGAAAACACAGGGATTGGATTTATTATAACTACTCTTCAGAAACTACTTACAAGTTCGAAATTTGCATTTTTAAAGAGTTTGGAAAGAAGGTTGGATCAAATTGATAGATATAAAAATATTTTTCTTGATACAGACATAATCAGAGAAGTAGATCCTGAATATTATGAATCAGAAATGGAGGATCGATACCTTGACTCTGAAATAATAGATGTTTTCAAAAGTAAAAAAAATACGGTAAAGCAAGAAGATTTAATTGATGTGCTTAATCAAGAGAAGATATTAAAAGAATTCTATGATAAACTCAATACTCTACCTTATGATTCGAAATCAGATAAGTTAATGGAATTATTAGACCAGATTTATGCACAAAACCAAAATGAAAAGATAATAATTTTTACGCAATTTGTTGATACCTTGAAATTCTTAAAATCATTAATTGAGAATCACAATCATGGTTATTCTGTTGAATTATTTTATGGAGGATTAGATAATAGAGAAAAAGATGAGGCAGTTGAAAGATTTAGGGTTAATGAAAAATCATCTATCTTAATATCTACAGAAATTGGAGGAGAAGGTCGAAATTTCCAATTCTGTCGTGTTCTAATAAATTATGATTTACCATGGAATCCAATGAAACTTGAACAAAGGATTGGGAGGCTAGACAGAATTGGTCAAAAATCAAAAGAAATTTACATTTATAATATCTTCATGGAAGGAACAGTTGAAACTGACATAATTCACGCTATAATTAAAAGGATTAACCTTTTTGAAGAATCAATTGGAATTTTAGAACCTATCATTGGAAGAATTGAAAAAGATTTTAAAGATGTTATTTTTGCTAAAGAAGATGGGAAAAAACGGAAGAAGTTGAACGAATTTTATCGAACTCTTGATGAAGAAATAAGAAAAGCGAAAGAAATCGAGATACAATTAGATGACCTTATGATTGATAAAAGGTCTTTTCAAATGGAAGGCTTAATTACTTCTTTAGCATCGTGTGTAGATGTAAAACTTACTCATAATGAATTATACTTATTAATGAAATTATTTTTTGATATTCATAATCATTTATATGGTAATTTAGAAGAAATTCAAGATCTTCCTGAGAAAATTAGAGAAGATTATTATTTTATTTCGAAAATTCTTGTATCAAATGTGTTGCTTCAAAATCCAAAATATTATTTTCTGAATGAGTATATTGGAACTTTCAATCTTGAACTCGCAAGAAAAAAAGAAGAAGTTGACTTTTTTGCCTTAGGACATCCATTAATCAACAACATTTTAGATTTTTGCAAAAGCGATGAATTTTCTGGAAATTTTAGTATACTTTATTTAAGAAAGAAAACAATGGAAAAATTTAAGGTCCCTAAAATAATCTATGCTAACAATTTGTATCTTTTTGTTTTCTCAGTTAAATTCCAAGGCTATATAATTGAAAAACAGATTATAGCAGTTGTGGTAGATAAAAGTGGTAATGAAATTGAAAATTTTGCTGATAGGATCTTAGATATTAAGAAGATTAATGAATTATTCGAATTCAATGGAAATAAAGAGAAAATTAATATCGATTATAATTTAGTTAGTAATCTTCAACAAATAGCAAAGAAAATTGTTAAATCAAAAACTTCAATCTGGAAAAGAGAAATTAAAATTCTAAATGATACTATTTTTAACCAAGAAAAAAGGAAGAAAGAAAAAATATATTCTCATAAGAGAAGAACCCTCAATCTAAAGCTTGAGTCATTACGTCAAACATTAGAACGAAATAAAAATAAAAAGCCAACCACACGGCAACTGCAAAACATAGAAAAACTAACAGATATGGCAAAAAAGCAAGAAAAATTAGAAAAAATAGAAAAATTAAAAGAACAAACCAAATTTATTCAAACAGATTTAAAATTGACTGAAAAAAAAATCGATGAATTAACATTTGAATATGAAGATCTTAAAAACGATATGAATAAAAGAAATTTATCAAAATTTTACACTAATCTTCTATCATTTGCATTATTAAAAATAGTTGAATAATAGGCGATTTTACTTATAATTTACATTTTTTAACATTCTATTTGTCAAATTCAAGAAAGCATCTT
>CAYNEU010000222.1:0-2603 GCA_964396275.1 uncultured archaeon
AAGATCTTTTTAGACATAACGCCTTTTTTATCGGGAAGACTCTTCGTGAGGAAATCAATAAAGGTCAAGCAGATTATACACCAATATATTCCAGTGAAATTCCCTCTTTATTTCTAACAGGGAGGAAACATATTGATGTCGCCCTCATCCAAGTTTCTCCTCCTGATCCTTATGGTTTTTGTTCTTTAGGAATTAATGTGGATATAGCAAAAACTATAGCGCAATCATCTTATATTACAATCGCTGAAATTAATCCTCAAATGCCCCGTACTTTAGGAAATAGTTTTATTCATATGAAAGAAATAGACCATTATGTGTATAATGATACTCCCTTATTGCAATTTCATTTTGATGAACCAGATGATATTGCTGAGAAAATAGGAAAAAATTTAGCAAATTTAATAGAAAATAAATCAACAATTCATATAGGTTTTGGTGATCTTCCTAATACGGCTTTAAAGTATTTGGAAGATAAAAAAGATCTAGGGATGCATTCTCATTATATTACTGATAATATTATCCCTTTAATTGAAAATGGAATCTTAACTTGTAGAAGAAAAAATTACCATCCTGAAAAAATTATTACTAGTTTTGCTTTAGGAACTAAAAAATTGTATGATTTTGTAGATAACAATCCTTTCATTGAGTTTTATCCATCTGATTACGTATGTAATCCTAGACATATTGGAATGAATAAAAATATGGTTTCAATAAACTCAGCACGACAGATTGATTTAACGGGACAAGTAAATGCTGCAACAGAGGGTTATAGTTTTTATTCAGGGTTAGGGGAAACAATTGATTTTATGAGAGGAGCTGCTTTTTCTAAAGGAGGTAAACCAATTATAATTATTCCATCAACTTCTCGAGATGGTAAAAAATCACGAATAGTCGCTCATTTAGATGAAGGTGCTGGGATAATGTTATCGCGTGGAGATGCACATTATGTAGTAACTGAATGGGGCGTTGCTTATCTCCACGGTAAATCAATTAGAGAAAGAATAATCGAATTAATTTGTATAGCTCATCCAAATTTCCGTCAAACACTATTAGATGAAGCAAAAAAACTAAATTATGTTTATTCTGATCAAATGCTTCCTTGTGATGAAAAAGGGAGGATTTGTATATATCCCTCTGAATATGTAACTATTTATACAGCATCAAATAAAGAAAAGATAAGGATTCGCCCTGTGAAAACTACTGATGAACCACTATTAAGAGATTTGTATTATTCATTAAGTGAAAGAGATAGATATCTAAGATTCTTTGAATTAAAGAAAGAGTTTACCCATTCTAAAACACAATTTGAAGTAAATATTGATTATAACACCGTATTTTCCATTGGAGCATTTATTGGTGAAATTGGAAAAGAAGATATGATAGGAAATGCAACTTATTATTTTAATCCAAAAATAAATATGGGAGAGTATAGTTTCCTTGTGAGAGATGATTACAGGGGAAAGGGTATTGGTGGATTTCTTTATAAACATATAATTATTATTGCAAAAGAGAGAGGTTTGAAAGGGCTTTATGGAACCATTCATATTCAAAATAAGAGTGCTGTAAGAATTATTCAAACTGGTGGATATACTAAAATAACTCCTCCCGAAGCAGGGGAAAAAGAATTGTTTTATGAAGTCTTTTTTGATAAAGAAGATTCTATGGAATAAATAAACAATATTTTTATCTTTCTTCCTTAATTAATTATTTTGTTTGTTTATGCGATTCAAATGTACAGATTTTCATGTTCATACCAAACCTTGGAGTGTAGATGTAGCAGAAGATGGTCCCACTTTTGAAGATTACATAAAAATTGCTGAAGAACAACAAATTAATGTCTGTTTTCTTGACCATTATGAACTCTATTATGTGGAAAATGATAAGACTAATCCATTTTATAATGGTAAAATAGAGGATTATCTTGAGGAGATAGATATATGTAAAGAAACTTATGATTTCATCTTAAGTGGGCTAGAAGTTGAATATTATGAGGATAAAGAAATTCAACTAATGGAATTTATGGATGATTATGGGAAAGAATTAGACTTTATTGGAGGATCAATTCACGAGTGGATAATTGGTTATCCCATTACAACTAAGGATGGAGTAAGTAAACTTTTAGAAAAAATTCCAATGAAAGGAATTATAGATTATTATTTTGAGTTGAGTAAAAAAATGATTACATCACAAATTTTCAAAAATATATGTCATATTGATACTATCTTTCGCTATATTAATAAAAATGAATTCATACCTACAGATGATTGTGATATATCTGATGATCGAGTATTAGATTTAGGTCGTTTATGTATAAAAAATAAAATGAAAGTAGAATTGAATTTATCTGGATTGAGATTTCCAATAAATAGAACATTTCCATCTATGGATGTAATGAAATTGTTAAAGAAAGAAGGAGTAGAATTTTTTATTGGTTCTGATTCACATTCTTTAGACTATTTTAAAGATAAAATCCCAAAAGTAATAGAATCGTATAATTTACTAAACCCAATTTAAAAAGCACAATATTCATATTATTATGGAATTTAAAGAATTTTCAAATAAAATTGATAAATGGGACCAAAGAATTATTATAAAATATAATT
>CAYNEU010000223.1:0-2260 GCA_964396275.1 uncultured archaeon
AGTTTAACTGAGCCTCTTTAGTTCGAATTTTATCTGGATCGCCAATTAAAATAACCAAAACTTTAACGTCATAAGAACATAAATGCCTGGCAGCAACAAATCCATCTCCTCCATTGTTTCCTGTTCCACAAAAAATTACTGCTTTGTTATTTATCTCCAAATAACCACGATTCATAATTTTAGCTGCGACAGCATAACCCGCACATTCCATTAAGTGACTTTTTGGTATTCCGAGCCATTCTGAATTATTATCTAAAATTGCCATCTCTTCAGAACTAATCTTTTCAGAATTTAACGGTTTCATAACAATTTTATTTAAGATTTTGACATAAAAAACCTTTTAGTTTCGAACCAATTTTTAATTGAAAAAATTATTCATTATTCAAATATTATTGAATTAAAACAGTAATTTTGAATAAAAAAAAAATTAGGAAAATGAGTGAAAATCTAAAAATATACCAAGAGCAGGGTAAAAAAATAGAGGAATTTCTAAGACCATTGACATTTCCACTTGCAATTAAGCTTATACAAGATGAATCAGAGATTCCTAGCAATCATAAACAACCCAAATCTGATTTAAAAGTTCAAACTTTCCTGTGCCAAACATTTAAAATGGTTCGTAATTATGGCTGGACTATGTTTATAACAGAAGAAGATTGTATTTGTAAAATAGCAAGAACGATATATGGATGGGATTCAATGACAGAAGAAATAAAGAATTTTGCTAATCAGTTCAGTATTGGTCTTTATGCAAAAGACATTGAAATCTCAGAAAAATTTCAAAAACACCTTTACACTCTAAAGGAAAAATGTCTAGGTCTTGTCATTTCTCCCTTAACAAGAACGAGAGTTGAGCCTGATGTGGTCCAAATTTATTGTAATCCTGCACAAGCTACACGGTTAGTACAAGCTTACCTTTATATAAAGGGAGGAGTCCTTAATTTCACATCTGCAGGAAGAGTTGGATCTTGTCATGAAGGTGTAATCAAAACCATCCAAACTAATGAACCTCAACTAGTAATCTTAGGAAATGGTGATAGAGTTTGGGGCGGGGCAGAAGATTCAGAAGTTATGTTCTCAATTCCAAAAAGTAAATTGGAAATTGTTTTAAATGGATTAGAAGCAACCCATAAAGCGGGTTTGAGATATCCCATTCCAAAATATATGAATTATACCCCAGGATTCCAAAGTTCATTTGAGAAAAAAGTAAAACAAAAGGCTGGAGGTACAATAGTAAAAGAAAATTAATAAAAAGTAAAAAAATAGGTAAAAAATAAATTAAATATTTGAAATTTAAGAATTTATAGATCAGGCATCCTTAATCCAACCATAGGCATTGCATCTACTCCTGTCAGATAAGTCTCCACTCTGTATTTAAAACCCTCAATTTCAGAATAAGCCAATTGCATTTCTGTAATCCGTTTAATCATTTCTTCATATTTTCCTTGTTTTACCTCTGAAACGCTAAATACTTTGATGCCTTTTTTAGTTGCTTGCACACCCATAGGTACCAGGTTTTTTTCTAAAGATCTATCCATAGGATATTTCTTCGTTACCTCGAGATATTTTTGTCCAATCTCCTTTTCTTTACCATAGGGAACCCAGCTTGTTGTCATAATTAATACCATACTAATAGCCCTCTTATTATATTTTACTTAATTTTTATTGGATTTGAAGATAATTAATAGTTAAATATCTAGAAATATAAGCTTTTACAATTTCGTGCAAAATCTCAAATCATAGTTCAAATATTCTAAATTAAATCAATTTTATTTAGAAAAAGTTAATTAAAATCCATTTTTTTCACCATTATTAAAGAATGTATTTTTACTAAAGTTAGTATAATTAAATGTGAGTAGGTTACTGTGAGCAAATTTCAAAAGATGACAACTTCTGCCCAAAATGCTATGATTCATGTAATGAATTTGAATAAGGAAGATGCTGTCTTGGTTGTGACTGATGTTTCTACTAAAAGAATAGGAGAAGCGTTTTATAATGCTGCTATCAAGTACGGTTCGTCAGCACAATTATATATGTTACCAGAAAGGGATCGTCCTTTATCAGAAATACCAGTAGAAATGAGTGAGTTAGCAAAAGGAAAAACAATAGTGATTGATGCATTTAATGGATTGAGTGATGAAACTCCATTTCGAGTTAAATGGGTAAAAAAAATTATTGATACTAAATCAATACGATTAGGTCATGGCCCAGGTATTACTCAATCTATGATGATTAAAGGTCCTATGAATATTGATTATAA
>CAYNEU010000224.1:0-2165 GCA_964396275.1 uncultured archaeon
AAAGAAGAACTTAAAGAGATTAATAAAGCGATTGAAAATAATCCTGAAAGTTTAGAATTATATTATTCTAAAATTAGGATCTTGATTTATTTCAACCAGTTTAATGAAGTGCTAAAAGTTTTAGATGGAATGCTTGAAATTTTTCCAAATAGTGAAAAGGAGATTAAAATAAAAAAAGCTTCTATGCTTAAAAGAATGAAACGTATTAAACTGGGATTAAAAATTATTGATGAATTATTGCAAAAATATCCTAATGATGAGGAATTGCTCATTTATAAGGCATATTGGTTACAATATTTAAATCAAAGAGAAGAATCAATGAAAATAATTCGTAAGCTTTTAAGGCTTAATCCTGCTAATGGCTTATATCATGATACATATGGAGAAATTTTAATGTATTTTGAAGAATATCAAGAAGCTGTTGTACAATTTCAAAAAGCAATTGAATTATCTATGAATGAATGGTTTATTAACCAAACTTATATAAAATTAGGTGTATGTTATAAAGAGCTAGGAAATTATAAATTAGCTGTTGAATTCATTAGAAAAGGGAAGAAAATCACAGAATCTACCCCCAGTGAAATGGATATTAATCAAAAATGGAATAAAATTGCAGATATATTCCTTAGTGAGATAGAGGAATCATAATTTTTTTTTTTAAATTAAAAATCAATCTTTTAGTAATTAATAATATCAAGACTATAATCAAAAATCTATAATGATACAGAAAATATTAATTATAAAATCTAGTGGAGTCCTATGTTATTCTAAATCATTTGTTAATGATGAAGATATAGATAAAGATTTTGTAAGTGGATTTCTCACAGCAATTAATAATGTAGCAAAAGAGATTGGGGGCGGAGAAATAAGATCAATTCATTTTAGAAATTTCAATATTGTTTATACTTTCGATTATGAAAAAAATTGGATATTTATTATTGTAACCGATATTGACGATTCAGAAGAAGAAGTAAGACATAAATTAGAATACCTTAAATTAGAGTTTTTTAGGAGATATCGCGATGATCTGAAGAATTGGGATTATGATGTCGTGAAATTTGAAAGTTTTGATGAATTTGTAATAAAAAATATTTTTATTCCACCCAAAATTCTATTAGTGGGTGAAGGAGGTGTAGGAAAAACAACAATTATAGAATTATTTCCGGGGGAAACCATCTTAAGATTGGATGAAGATATGAATGATATTTTACAAAAATCAATTCATTTGCCGAACTTTAAAGATATTCGAGAGATCATCATTAGAGAAATTGACTTGCAAGATTTAGTGGATAATCAAAATAGTTATAAGCAACTTTTAGATTCTGTTGATATTATTTGTTTTGTAACAAATTCAGGAGGAATGAATGTTCGTAAAACCCATAGGCTTTTCTCATTATTAGAACCAAAAATAAAAAAGGCAGATTTCTATGTTATTGCTAACTTTCAAGATTTTAATACTTCACATGTACCTGAAAAAGTTGAAGAATTTTTTAGAGTAAAGACTTACGGTATTTCAGCGATATCAAGAAAAGCTGAGAAAAAAATGTATGAAATTTTACATGAAATAATAAATAAGTCAATTCTAAAAAAACAAAATACACACCAAAAAGTAATTGATGATTCTAAAAAGGAAGAAGATGATGATATTATAATTTTCGTCGACTAACTTTGTAGATTTTCTGAGATCTATAAAATGAACCAATAATATTCAATAAACTGTTTAATCCTTTAAGTATTTGAATTATTTTTCTCTTCTACAATTTTGTAATTAATAATTTTATCATTCGGGGGTTTCTGTTGCTTAATTTCTCGATCTTCAGAAGATATTATTGTTGGATGATCATGATCATTTGATTCCGAATCGTTTTTTTCCTCTTTCATATAATTTCACCATTATATAAATATAAAAAGAATAATCACTATGTTAATTCCGCACAGTTATTTTAAATAATAACTCTATTATTAAATTAATTATTAATAGAATAAAATAAGAAATTCAAAATGATATCTAAAATACTCATTATAATGGCCAATGGTGTACTTTGTTATTCAAAGACATTTGTGGGAAGTGACGACATGGATTATGATTTAGTAAGCGGATTTCTTACAGCAATTAGTAGTATTGCAAAGGAAATTGGTGGAGGCGAAATAAGGGCATTAAATTT
>CAYNEU010000225.1:0-3064 GCA_964396275.1 uncultured archaeon
TATATTCTCGACTGTTATTTTTAGATAAAACTCAATCTCCTTTAATTCCTTCCCAGCTAGTTTTATTAAAAATCCCATGTGAGTCCTTTAAAAATTTAAAACTTATACTAACAATTCAGATATTAAGAAATATAAAGATTATTTTGGATATTGTTCTTGACAACTTAAATCAGCTTCTAGCCGTTTCCAATTGTGATCTAAATATTCTTGGAGTTCTATTAAATCCTTTTCTGAAATATTTGCAAATCTTTTTTGTTTAGAAAGATAATCTATTAGTGGAGTTCTCTTAGAAGGATCCATTAATGGTCTACTTGCTTTTGATAATGTCATGATTCCATTTTCTACTTCATATAGAATCCATGAACCCGTTTTTACAGCTAGTCGAGCAATTTCTATGGTCTCTTCAGAATTAAATCCCCATCCCGTACAACAAGGAGCCATAATATGGATATATCTACAACCTTTAATCGATTTAGCTTTTTGAAATTTATCATATAAATCAAGTGGTTCGCTTATAGAACAAGTAGCTACATAAGGCATATCATGAGCTGCCATAATTGCGGGAAGATTCTTTTTAAACCTATCTTTTCCTTTTGTGGTTGTACTTGTCCATGCACCATGTGGTGTACTTGAAGATCTTTGAATTCCTGTGTTCATATATGCTTCGTTGTCGTAACATACATAAATTTGATCTGAATTTCTTTCTGCTGCTCCACTTAGACCTTGAATGCCTATATCTGCAGTACCACCATCTCCCGCAAATGTAATTGTCGTCATTTCATCCCAAACTTTACCGGGAAATCTATATGCTTTCGCCTTAAAGGCAGCAGACATACCTGTTGCTGCTGCAGCTCCCGCTGCAAAAGCCATATTTGTAAATGGAAAATTTGGTGCAGTTTTAGGCCACAATCCTACAACTACATTTAAGCAGGAAGCAGGAGTTACAAGAGCCGTATTAGGTCCTAATGCCTTAATTGCCCATCTAAGTGCGATTTCTAAACCACATCCCGCACAACAAGAATTGCCTGGAAGGAAATATTCTTCTTGGCAAGATTCTAAAGCTTCTTTTAGTTTAACCATTCTTTTATTCAACCTCCAATAAGCCATCCCAGAGAGTTCCATGAATTATATCTTTTGGAAGTTCTCCATTTTCATTATATTTAACTAACTTTATTAATTGGTTTTTCTGTTGTTCAAGTGAAACCTCTCTTCCTCCCAATCCATTAATTATTGGTAATACTGTTGCAGTTCCTTTAGTTTCATGTAGAGCAGCTTTTACTTCACAACTTACAGGACCTCCAGTTTGGCATCCGAACGCAGTAGCTCTATCTATCACTCCTAGAACTTTCACCTTTTTTGCAGCTTCAATAATATCTTCCGTTGGAAAAGGTCTAAAATGACGAAGCTTTACCATCCCAACTTTATACCCTTCATCTCTCAAGTCATCTACAGCTTGTTCCATTTGTAAAGCCAAATCTCCATATATAATTACTCCTATATCTGCATTATCCATTTTGTATTCTTGAATTAATCCATTACCATAATTTCTCCCAAAAATTTTCTCAAATTCTTTAGCAACGTTTTTAATTTTCTCTTTTGCTCTTATATTTGCATCATGAATTTTTAGTCTAAATTCGTAATAAAAACTGGAGGGCATGATAAGATTGCCAAACATCATTGGTCTTTTTGGATCCATCCAGATATGTGGCCAACCTTCTTCACTTGGTAACGGTGGTAAGAATTTATCTACAAGTCCTTGATCTTCTAAAATAACTGGTTTTGATGTATGTGATAGAATAAACCCTCCGTATGATACAAACTTTGGTAAAAGTATATCGTGATCTTCACAAACCTTATACGACATTAAAATTTCATCATATATTTCTTGATGTTCTGCACAAAAACAACTCATCCATCCTGTATCTCGCTGACTTATTACATCGGTAAAATCAGCCCAAATATTCCATGGTGGAGCGGGACCTCGAGATGCTATAGCAACTACAATAGGAAGCCTAGCTCCAGCAGCCCAATGAATCATTTCATGGGCGTAAAATATTCCTTGACCCGATGTTGCTGTAAAGGTTCTAGTTCCCGCTTTACTTGCACCAACTACTGCAGCGAAAACACTATGTTCTGACTCCATTTTTATATATTGAGTTCCTGGCATTAACCCATTATCTACAAATTCAGATAATTTTTCAACTACTGTAGTTTGCGGAGTTATAGGATAGGCGCTAATTACCTGAACTCGTGCTGATTTTGCCGCATACGCAGCGGCTACATTTCCTTTAATAATTATAGATTCTCTCTTTTGGACAAAATCTTTCTGAGTTTCAGTCATCTTTTATATCACTCTCCCTGATCATTTCTATATTTTTTGTTGGACATTCTTTAGCACATATACCACATCCCTTACAGTAACGCAAATCAATTTCAAATGAACCGTCTTCTTTCCTTTTAATTACACCCTCTGGACAATACATCCAGCATATTCCGCATTTATTACACCCTTCTTTAATAACTGGTCTAAAAGTTCTCCAATCACCAGTTGTACCTATATTTCCATCTATTGGTAATGAAATTGGAATTGGGGATAATTCTTTCCAATTTTTATATTCTTGAACCTTAGGACGTTCTTTTACTGATTTATTAATTTTCTTCCATTTTTCAGATTCTGACATATTTACATCTCTCTTACTGAATCGTAAGCTTCTTTTGCAACACTCATATTTTTTTCTGTTCGACTTTCTCCAAACTCCTTTCTAATTACTTTTTCCATTGTTTTAAGATTATAATACCCTGTAATCTTTCCAAAAGCCCCCAACATAGGAATGTTTAGAATTGGGCCACTAGCATGCATAAAATTTCTCTTAATGCAAATTCCTGTTGCATCAACAAGAAAAACCTTAATGTTATTAGGCAGATCACTTTTATCTATTGGATTTGGACTGTTAATTATTAAATTCACTCCTTCCTTTATACTCGCTTTTATTCTTGGTATTTCTAATAGTGATGTATCAAACATGAATATATAATCTGGATTTATTACACTGTCATATGTTTT
>CAYNEU010000226.1:0-6361 GCA_964396275.1 uncultured archaeon
TTGAGTTCAATAATTTTATTTAAAAAAAAGAACATTTGACTCTAAATCATTCAAGAAACAAAATTATTATTATTTTGTATTTTTAACTATTTATTTGTCAATTAAATCTTCAAAGAATTCATCACCATAACGATCTTCTTCCTTCTCTTGTTTCTCTTTTTTCTGTTCTTCTTTAAATTCTTTATACATAAAACGAGCACCAATTATCATCGCAACAATAACTCCAATAACTAATCCATAAATGGTTCTTTCTAATAAATAATAGAAGAAATATTCAACACTAATTGTATTTATGTATAGAATCGCATCCACAAGAGTAGTACAAAGTGCTGAAATCAATCCACCAATGACTACTACTATAACATTAATTTTTGTAATCGATTGTTCTTCTTTTCGATATTTGGTGGTATAAATGACACCACCTATTGCTCCAAGTAAAAATTGATAATCAACAAAAGTAAAATATCCAAGTAAAAATTCAAGTATCCTAAAAAAATAATAAATTAAACGAATAATAGTATATGAAAAAAAAGTGAGAAATACAAAAACAATTACTCCAAATTTTACGTTATTTTCTTTCGCATAATCAGAAATAAGAGAAATATTATTCACCAAGTTAAGTTTTAAGAAAATAAAATGATCAGATTTTTTTTTAAACAGTTAAAAATTTAAAAAAACAATAATATAAGAAAGTTGCTATTATTGTAGTTATTTGTTCGCACCTGGTATATCTTTCCCTTTTGTAATAGCTTTTTTTACAACTTTTTTTGCTAAATCAACAGGATCAGCCAAGCTTTTTAGCCCTTCTCCCGCAGCTTGAGCAGCAGACCCTAATACATCACCAGTAATACTGCCTCCCCCTGCAATTTCTTGTGCTATGACGCCTACAGCGGGAGTTAAGACAGCTGATACTATTGTAGTTACTGCTGCGACAGCGATTACCTTCGCGATTTTTTTGGCAATTGGACCGGTTTCTCGTCCTTTTGATTTCTCATCATCTTCAACTGCTTCTAATGATCGTTTAAGACCTTTTATTAATTTATTTAATGCGTCCTCTTTCTTTTCTTTCTTTCCTTCTATATAAATACCATCCTTATAAGCAGATTCTAAGAATTTCGTTAATGATTTATACTTTTGAACTCTTTTATATCCATTCCAATCATCCTCTTTGAAGCTAGTTAAAACCGTATTACATGGCTTTCCCTTATTTACTTCATAAACATAAATTTTTGGTTCTTTTTTATCACTTAAATACACAGCCTCACAAATAAAATCGCCAATTTCATTTTTCTGTCCAATTAATATTCTAAAATTAATTGTATCTGTTTTGCCTATCAAGCCTTTAGAGAATTTGGCTAAAGCTACTTTCCCCTTTTTTGCTTTTTTTTCTTCTTCCATAACAGTATCAGATCGCTTTTCTTCGAAGAAATCGCTAAGTGCATCAAATGCCTCTTTAAACACATCCTTGGCTTTATCTACTTCTTTTCCCATAAAATCCACTACTATACTGCTAATATTTTAGATGAATTTAGTTACATTAAATATTAAAACTTAAATATTTATGTTTATGTCTTTCTAAGGAAAGCCCAGAGTCACATAAGTTGGTACAAAAAGAGGTGCTTTAATTTGAGGGAATTTTAAATTTACTTTCAATTCTTTAATCATTGTTACATTAGCTTTGATTTTTAAGAAATTCATATTATTAAAAGCTCTATTTAAATCTTTATCTTTTAAAGGTGATACATACATTAAAACAGCTAAAGATCTTCGTGTTGAAGCTTTTAAAATTTTGTCTAATAGATATATATATCCAAGAACGAGATCTTTAGAATTATCATATATACTCTTCTCTAGAAATATTTCATGAATTACTCCTATTCTTATCTTTATTCCAAATTTAAAAGAATGAATATACTGTTGGGTGATTACCGCCCCCCCTATAATCTCTCCATTTTTTCTAATAACTATATAAGTTGGTTTTTGCTGCGCTGCCGGAACTTTTATTCTTGCCCATGAAAATTTCCTCTTAGAATATTTTGGAAATCCTTCATAATATTTTGGATTGATCTTATTTATCGCATTCAAATATTCAAAGTGTTTCTTATTGTAATTAAATTCATATGAAAATTCTTTAAAAACGCGATAAAATTTCAGCTTTACTCTATTTAAAAATCTAGGTATGTATGAAAAAGCAAAAAAGACTGGAAAAAAAAGAGCAAGTGCATAAACATTCTTAATAAGCTGTATTATGTTTGGAAATTGAATAAAAAGAGCTCCAATATCAACATCAAAATATCCTAATTTTTGATAAATTCTTTTTCTTGCAAAACCATTAAATCCTGCAGAAAGTATTGAAAAATCACATTTTTTCTGTTTCATATATTCAATTGACATTTCCATTAATTTTGTTGCGATTCCTCTATTTGTGTAATCTGGAAGCGTTGAAACATCATTAATATCACCCATTAAATACGTATTCTTACCAATAGGTACCCTCTCTATTAAATTAACAATTACAGCCCCTACAATCTTCTCTTTATCGATATCTTCAGCAATTTGACACATCTCTGGTTCAAATCCTGGAGATTTAACATATCTCCAGTTCCAATTATTAGGAGTTCTTACAAACCCACTGCCATTTTGTTGGAAGGCTAAGTTAAATAAATTGGCTAATTGATTTTCATCGCCTTCTTGATAATGTCGAAATATTATATTATTCATTAGATTACTGCTGTTTTTTTATTTTTATATGATAATAAATTGGGAAAAATTAGCTTTTTTAAGCAAGATTCCTATACTTAAATATAATTAAAACTTACATAATAATTATAGAATTAATATTCTCAATAACACAAATGTAAATTGAGTTAAATGAGTGAAAGAATAACTGAAATTCTCGATAGTTTAAAAGCAATAAAAGGAGTTCACGGTGCAGCCCTAATTGAGAAATTTGGATTAATAAAAGGAAGTGCTCTACCTGGTTGGGTTGACCCAGAAGCTGTTGCCGCAATGGTTACATTAATATTGAAGGCTAGCCAGAGAGCAACTAAAGAACTGGAACAAGGCCAATTTTTCAGTGCTATTATAGAATCTGAAAAAGGAAAAATTCTTTTTAGCGAAATTAAAGGAAATATTTTGTCTATCATTACAACGCGTGAAGCAAAATTAGGTATAATAAACTTAAAATTAGATGCTGCCAGTTCGGCTTTAGAAGCATTGATTTAATTTTTTTATTATTTTATTACAAACTATATTTTAGTGGGTTTATTTTCATTTCTAAATTCCTTGCTCAAGATTTAAATTATAAACAAATTAATTATATTATAATAAAGTTTGAAGGTGACCAATATAGTTATTATAAATTCTGAAGGTAAATATGAGGATAATTATTATTTAATAGATGCTATGACAATGGGAATGCAGAGATTTCTTTCAATTTATATTATTGAACATAATGGAATGCGTGTAATGGTTGATGTTGGAGAAACATTAAAAGTTCGTAAAATTATTAAAAAGATTAAAGATTTGGGTCTTTATCCTATTGATAAAATCGTATTAACTCATTCTCACTGGGACCATGCCCAAGGTATATCTAAAATGATTAATTCTATGAATGAATGCGAAATTGAAGTATTAGCTTCAGAGAATGCTGTAGATAATCTAAAACATCCTGAAAGAATGTTGAAAGGATTTGAAAATATGGGTGATTTATATCCTTTTGAAGGAGAGATTACACCTTTAAAGGAAGGCGATATCATAGATATTAATGGACTGGAATTAGACGTTATGAATTTTTTTGGACATACAATGGATTCTATTGGATTATTTGATAAAACAAATAGAAATTTATTTATTGGGGATGCAATAATGGATCGATTAGATCAGGATGCATTTTTCATTTCTATCATGCCTCCTGATTTTAATGAAAAAGAAATTCTTAAAACTTTTAATAAATTACGAGGTATGAGAAACGAGTTAGACTCTATCTCTTTAGCTCATTTTGGAGTATGGAAAGGTGATCACTTTGAACAAATATTAAATGAAATGGAAGATCTATACTTTAAAGTAAAGAATTCTCTAATTGAATGGTATAATGAAAATCCATCAATTGACGATATAACAAGTAAATATTATACAACCTTTATCCCTGATTCTAAATATTGGAACGAGAAACTATTTGTATTTCTTGTTGACATGATGATAAATGGTTTAAAGCTAAGCGGATTTATATAAGAAGTAACAATATCTCGTTAATTTACTATATTTTTTTTTATTAAAAGTGATTTTTCTTACTCGATTAGTTCAAATTGTTTTAGAAGATCAAGGATTATTTTTCGGGCTATATGTGGATCAGCTTGTCCCCTAGTTTTAACCATAACTCTGCCTATTAATGCTTCTAATGCTTTTGGATTATCATGACAATCGATTACAATCTTGGGATTTTCCTCAATAACTTCCTTGCTTAGCTTTTTAAGGAGATTTTCATCGGAAATTCTTTTTTTGTCTTTCTTTTCAAGTATCTCAGAGATTGAAAACCCCTCCATCATATCATCTATAATGGTTTTAGCAATTTTGGTTGTGATTTTACCTTCATTTACATATCTGATTAAATCGACTATTTGGTGAGGGTGAAGTTCTGTGTCTTTTATTATTTTATTTTGTTCATTTAACCATCTTGATATATCATTCATTAACCAATTGCAGTACTGCTTGTACTCATTCGGTCCAAATAAAGCATCTGAATTTACTCCATCCTCGTAAAAATCAGCAATATCTTTATCTAGAACTAAATTATCTGAATCAAATTCTGATAAATTATAATCCCTCTGAAGTCTTCTCGATCTCTCACTTGGCATTTCTGGTAATTCATCTTTAACATTTTGAATAAAAATATCATTAATTTCTATTGGAACTAAATCCTGCTCTGGAAAATATCTGTAATCCGCCTCAAATTCTTTTGTTCGTAGTGAAATTGTGATTCTTCTTTTATCATCCCAATGCCTTGTTTCTTGTATTAAGGTTTTTCCTCTTTTTATCATATTTTTCTGTCTTATAATTTCATGCCTTAACGCCCGTTCTACTTCTTTAAAACTATTAATATTCTTTACCTCACTTCGTTCATACCCTTTTAGTGATATATTTGCATCAACTCTAACTGAACCTTCAAGATCGAGATTTGATATTCCCGAATACTGAACAATCGATTTAAGTTGTTTTAAAAATTCACGTGCTTCTTCTGGTGAACGTAATACTGGCTCAGTAACAATCTCAATTAATGAAACCCCTGATCGATTATAATCTACTAATGTATATGGAGATGTTGCTATACTTCCTTTATGAACTAATCTTGCTGGATCTTCTTCTAAATGAATTCGATTCAAAATTATTTCCTTTTTATGCGAATTTAATTTAATAGCTAGGTGACCTTTATCTGCAAAAGCTTTCCCTCCCGCTTTATTATACTGGCTAATTTGAAAACCTTTAGCTAAGTCTACATAGAAATATTGTTTTCTAAAGAACCAAAACTCTTGATTTATTTTACAATTTAATGCTAATGCTAATCTGGTTGCAAATTCTATGGCTTTCTTATTCACTACTGGAAGTGAACCTGGCAAGCCTATACAAATAGGACATACATGTGAATTTGCTTCTGTGCCACGATAATCATTACTACAGCTACAAAAAAGTTTTGTTTTAAGATTTGTTAATTGAATATGGACTTCTAATCCAATTATCACATCCTTATCTTGAATATTCAAATCATTTACCTCGTTTTGTAACTGGAGCTATTTTTCGATAAATGTTCAATTCTTGTTCTAATTGATATCCTATATTGAGAATTCCTTTTTCATCAAAATAATTACCCATAATTTGAAAACCTATGGGCAAATTATTTCTATCAAAACCGCATGGAATAGATAGCGCTGGAATACCAGCTAGGTTAACTGGACAGGTTAAAATGTCTGCTATATACATCTGTAAAGGATCATCAACAAATTCTCCCACTTGAAAGGCTGTAGAAGGCATTGTTGGACAAACAATAGCGTCACATTTTTTAAATGCCTCAACAAAATCATTTTTTATTAAAGACCTAACTTTAAGAGCTTTAATATAGAACATATCATAATACCCTGCAGATAAAGCATATGTTCCTAAGAAAATTCTCCTTCGTACTTCTGGTCCAAATCTCTCACCTCTAGTCCTACTGAAAACATCATACACATCTCCAGAAAGATTATCACTCATATTACCATATCTTAAACCGTCATATCTCGCTAAATTTGAGCTAGCTTCACTCATACATAATAAATAGTAGGTAGCTACAGTATATTCGAGATGTGGTATTGAGATGTCTATGACC
>CAYNEU010000227.1:0-2400 GCA_964396275.1 uncultured archaeon
GTTGATGGTATTTCTTTTAATGTTCACAAAGGCGAGGTTTTTGGTCTTTTAGGTCCTAACGGAGCAGGAAAAACCACTACGATAAAGCTTCTATTAGGACTCCTTGAGCCGAATGATGGAGAAATGAGTGTTTTTGGAATGAACCCAGAACGTGATGAAGTTGAAATCAAACGTCGTATAGGTTATGTGAGTGAGGAACCTTTAATATTTAAATCATTAACGCCAAAAGATTTATTTAATTTCATAGCATCTGTCCGTAGATTAGATGAAGCAAAGACTACAGAACTTGCAAGAGAATATATGGAGAGTTTGGAAGCAATAGATTATTATGAACAATTAATTGCAACATTATCCCACGGTAATAAGCAAAAGTTGCAAATTATTGCTGCAATACTCCATGAACCAGATTTACTTATTTTGGACGAGCCAATTGCAGGTCTTGATGCCAAATCTGTAAGAGTTGTTAAATCTATATTGGATCTACATACAGAGAGTGGTGGTTCAGTTCTTTTTTCAACACATATAATGGAGATTGCTCAAGAATTATGTGACCGAATAGGCATCATACATAAAGGAAAAATAGTGGGAATTGGCACTTTAGAAGAATTGCGTCATCAAGCTAACAAATTAGGGGCAAGTTTAGAAGACGTATTTTTAAGATTAACTGAACAAGACACTTCAGTTAATGAGATTATAAAAAAATTAAGAGCATCTTTTAAAATGAAAAATTAAAGGTGTTGATGAATATGAAAGAAAAAAAACAAAGATCTTTCTATTCTTTAGCGAAATACCCTATTTATGAGATCTTTATGGAGAGCCAGATGGCTAGTGCGGGCGCACATCAAGCAAAATTTGTTGAAAAACTAAAAAAGAATAAAAATTATATCAAAACCCAGGCTTTGTCACTGAAAATCGTTTTTTCAATTCTTTTTTTATTTTTGCCTTTATTACCATTAGTTACATATTTCCAAATTAGGGATAATTTGGGCCTCTATACTATAAATACAATTTTTTTCGTATCTTCATTTCTATTTATGATTTTTTTTGGGATGACTCTCATGTATACTCTTATGTTTGGAATGATATCAACTGGATCTTTTATGTCAGGTAATGCTTTCAAGTGGTTGCAAACGCTCCCATTTTCTAAAAAGGATTTGAAAAAGATAGGTGTGATGACTTTATTTCGCAGTTTAGATATTCCATTAATAATTTTAATCTCAGCATTTCCAACAATTATGCTTATCGTAACCCAAGACTTTATAATGTTTTTAATTTGTCTGGGAACTTCAATTGTGAACATGATTTTCAGTTTTAGTATTCTGGTAATACTTGGAGAGAAAATGAGTTTTCTTTTTTCAGAGTCAAAAGCAAAATCAAAGAATGCGAATATAATTAGAACTGTAACGATGTTAGGGTATTTTCTTATCATGTTTGGTACAAGTTTTATATTCAGTTGGGGAATAAGTATGGTTGAAAACTTTTTTACAATTTTCTCTAGTAACGGCCCTTCTTTCATTTTGATTATTATTTTAAGCCTTATTCCTTTCTTATTTGCCCCCGGATTTTTAGTATCATTAAGTACTCTTCAATTTCAGCTAAATCCCATTTTAATACTTACTACATTAATAGGTTTTGGTTTAAGCATTGTATTAACTTGGGCACTTTTTAAGGTCGCTCAACGGACATTACATAGTGCAATTTCAACAGAAATAAAGACCGAGAAAGTAGAGAGGAGGGAGATTAATTTCGAATTAAATCCTATTTCACCAATTAAGGCTTATATGCGTAAAGATCTTGTGTCTTCTACTAGAGATATCCAATCTTTTATGTTTATATTTTTCCCTATTTTTTATCCGTTAATAATGATTTTATCTATAAGTGGAATTTTTAATGAGATACCCATCTCAAACGAAGTAATATTGTTTATATGGACTATTATACTTCTTGTGTATCTATTCATTCCAATAATGTTAATAGTAGGATTCTTAAATATCGAAGAGTCGGGTAGTTCAACATTAGCTTCTTTACCAATTCTTCCACGAGATCAAGCAAAAGCAAAAATGTTGTTAATGTTGTCAATTCAAGGATTGTCACTTCTAATAACTTCAATAGTCCTTACCTTAATCTTAAAATCTGTTATTGTTATAATTCTACTTCTAATAACATTACCGATTGCGTGGACCTTGCTGTTATTTATGTTTATATTAAAAATCAAGTTCTTCGGGCAAATGAGATACAAGTACGTTATTGAAGAATTAAATAAAGAGAATAAGATACTAAAATGGATCGCAATGCTATTATCCGATGTTGGACTTTTTATAGCGTTTCTAATAACTGGAATTTTTTTAATATATGGTTTTGGTATTACTATTGGTCTATTAGTTTTGGGGGGAGTTGGTC
>CAYNEU010000228.1:0-14771 GCA_964396275.1 uncultured archaeon
GCGGTAATACCAGACATTCAGGCTCGAGGGATGGATCCTAATAACTTAATAAGTCAGATAAAAGGAATCGAATATGAAGATTTAGTAGATCTTCTGGTATTAACTGAAAAAATTGTATCATGGATGTAATCTTATTTTTGAATACATTCTCGTCCCTTTCATAAGTAAAGATTTTTAAATAGTTAGGTTCAATTTTAAATTAGAGTATTTTTTGAATTCAAAATTGATGAATTATAATTATAAATATTTAAGGAAAAATTATGAAAGATTATTCAGAGTGGGAAGCAATCCCAGATTATGAGAATGAGTCTCCTTATATCGAAAATCCAAATCGTCCATGGTTAAAACTCAAACCTGATTATATTCCTAAAACTGTGAAATTTGAGCCCATTCCTGTTCATGAATATATTAAAAAAGTGGCTTCTGAATATCCTAATAATGTCTGTGTTTACTATAAACCAGCAGATAAAAAATATACATATCGTGAAATGAATTATATATCCGACAAAATAGCAAATGCATTGTACGAAGAAGGCATAAAAAAAGGGGATGCTGTTGGTATTATGACATCTAATTGCCCCGAATTTTTATTTTGTAGTCTAGGAATCATGGAAACAGGTGCAGCTGTAGTTCCAATAAACCCTCTCCTCAAAGAGACAGATGTAACCCACATTATTAGAGATGCTGGAAATATTAGCACTGTTTTTGTCCATAAAAGCAATTTCAGAACAATGAAAAAGGTAAGAGGTCAAGTTTCATTAAAAAATATGATTCTACTTCAAACACAGGAAGCTAAACCTGAGACTATTACTTTAGAAGAGTTTATTAATGGTATCACACCAAAACAACCTGATGTTGAGATAGATCCCATGAATGATATTGCTGCTTTATTATATACAGGAGGTACTACAGGTTTACCTAAAGGAGTGATGTTGACACATAATAATTTAGTCTCAAATGCTGTTTGTACCTTGGAAAATATGAGAGAATCCAGAGAGGACGATCCAACTATTTATGGTACAGGTGTAAGTTTAACAGTTCTCCCTATTTGTCATAGTTTTGGTTTTCAAATCCTAATTATTAGTTCGGCACTCGCCGCAATGTTAGTTATGTTTCAATCGTTTGATGCATCTGAAGTACTTGAAGCAATTGAATACTATAAGTGCGAAACCTTTACAGGTGTACCTGTCATGTATCAGATGTTAGTCAACTCTCCCGATTTTACAGAGCGAGATCTTTCAAGTCTTGAAACGGCTAATTCTGGTTCAGCAACGTTGGCTACAGAAATAAATAGAAAATGGAAGCAAGTGGTAGGATTTAAAGTAGGTCAGGGATTTGGATTAACTGAAACATCCCCAATTACTCATAGTCAACCAAAATGGTTACCCGAAATAATACCAGAGAGTATAGGTGTACCTATTGTCGATACTGATGCAAAAATAGTAAATCCTGATACATTAGAGGAACTTCCTTTAGGCAAAATAGGGGAATTGTATCTTAAAGGGCCTCAAGTCATGAAAGGCTACTGGAAAAATCCAGAAGAGACGGCAGCAACTTTTGTTGGTGACTGGTTAAAAACAGGGGATTTAGCTCGTATGGATGAACGGGGGTATTTCTATATTGAAGGAAGGACTAAAGATATGATAAAATATAAGGGATATAAAGTTATGCCGAAGGAAATTGAGGAAAAACTATATGAACATCCTGCAATCTTAGAAGTAGGTGTAATTTCTGCCCCCGATCCGAATATTGGTGAAACAATTAAAGCATATATAGCTCTAAAGCCAGAATATCAAGGAAAAGTATCAGAACGAGATATAATTGAATGGTCAAAAGAAAGAATGGCAGCTTATAAATATCCACGTCTTGTAGAATTTGTAACTGTATTACCAAGAACTGCAGTTGGTAAAATATTCCGTAGAATATTAAGGGAAAGAGCCGAAAAAGAAGTTAAATAAACCTCTATACTCTAGTTTTTATTCTAATTTAATTCTTTTTAGAGATATTCACTTTTAGATTGGGTGAAGATCGTAAAGAAAATTATTAAGGCTCCCGTTATTATAAAAACACTAAAAACACTCCATTCCACTAGTAGCCCCACAATCGGGTAAATGATTGCTCTTAATAAACTTGCAAACATGTTTATTGTACTAAGAACCGTAGCTCTGTTTTCAGATTCAATTTGCATATTAATTCCATCCACAAAAATAAGATATCTTGTATAACCAAATGCAACTATCGTTAAAATAATAGCAATCCCCAATGGAATTATTGTAGTTACCCCTAGAAACAGAAATGCGATTCCATTTATCAAATTGATTGAGATTAAAAATCTTTTTTTATTTTTTGATGATTTTAATAATAAAGGTACTGTACTTGAAAAAATAGCATTAACTATATTCATGCCGGCTAAAATGAATCCAAACCACAATTGGGATATGTTAATCGCACCTAAATAGACTTGATATGTCCAAAAAAGAAAAAATATCAATACATTAATTGGGATCCAATCAAGAGCTAGAATTCTTAATATTTTATTTTTACGTAATTCCTTAAAACCAGAAATTATGATCCTCCAATAACTTTCTTGTTTATAATTACTTGTTATCATTTTTGGTTCTTTAAAAGTTAATGCAACTACAAAAGCACAGAAATAGATAAAAGCCAAAGAAGTCATTGCAAATTGTAAAGAGATAAAATATGCGATAATAGATCCTATTGGTGCTGATATTGTCAATGCAATTAAATTCATGGTTCGAGACCTTCCTAGAGTTCTTGAGAGGTTCTTTTCATTTCCAAAAGATTTTAAAGAGAAATATACAAAAGCATCACTCGTTCCAGACATTAGGGCTGAACCAAAAGCCCATAAGGTTTCTGCTAGCATAAATAAGAAAAAATTTGGTATAATACTATAAGTCAGTGCCGCACAAGCAACTGATAATGCAGATAGTAATAATGCTGTTTTACGCCCTAAAAAATCAGCTATTGCTCCAGAAGGAATTTCAAGAAGAACAATCATTGCAGTAAAATAACTTTGTAAAATCATTATCTGAAAAAAAGAGAGACCGCCCCAGATCATCATAAATGGTATATACACACCTCTAACAGTGTGAATCCCTAAGATAAATGAAAAAATATAAATTTTGAATATATTCGATTTATAATTTCTTTCCATAATTTCCTTTTAATTCTGCTTTGAAATATCTGAAAGTACCTAATTTTAAAAAGTCAATTATAATTTATGCAGTTAATCAGAATATTCAAAAAAGAAAAAAAAGGATAGAATAATAGTATTTTATTATTTGTACTTACTTATTTTTGGATTTTAAGAAAAATAAGATAGTATTGAGTATTCCCGCAATAATCCCGCCATAAAAACCCGTATCGGGCCACCATTCATATGCTTCATACGCTATGCCAAATGTAGCCAAGCCTATAATTGCTAAAAGAACTGTGCAACCAGCTAAGAGTAAACCAAATTTATCTAGATCTCTTTGAATAAATTTATTTGGTAATAGGTCGTTAATGACTATTACTATTTGTACTATTAAGAAAATTAACATGATAATTTGTGCCGCTAAATCACCACTAGTAGCATATTCACAATCCAAACAAGAATGTCTATAATAACCAGCACCTAAATAAAAACTAGCAAAATACTGAGTCGCCAATAAAATTATCCCTATAATGCTAAGTACTAATATCAAAGCGGCAAATACATTAACGTTCTTCTCAGATGACATTTTAAATTCCTCTTATTTTGTAAGCAAATATCTTTTATAATAATGATCTTGGGATCTAAGATTATTTAAATGTTTATTTTATATTTATAAAACTCATTTTCTCATCCATTCTTCTCTTTTTTTCTTAGTGACACAATAGACGGGACCTTGCATCATAGTCATATAGCAACCATTACAACTAATACATTTTGCTGGTGAGAGATCCCCATTTTGCCAACGATTCGGAAGGTCTGGTTCATAAATTAGTGGTCTACTCAAAGAAATAAAATCGGCAATGCTTTCCTTAAGAATTCTTTCAGCAGAAATGGGATTTTTAATTCCCCCCATTGCAATTAATTTGCAGTCTTTCAGATATGGTTTGATCCTTTTATTATGTTCTAAGAAATAATTTTCTTGTTCAGGTGATTTAATGTTCAGACTTGGATATGGTTTTTTAGTAAAAATTTGAGCATCTCCCCCACCTCCACTAGGTTCAATCGCATCATATCCAACTTCAGAAAGAAGCTTAGCATATTCAACACCTTCTTCTAAACTTAATCCATTTGGAATGAAATCCTCGGTTTGTAATTTGATAGTTATAGGAAAATTTCTTCCTAAGTCCTCTCTTAAACCATTATAAATATCGATCAAGATCTTTGCTCTTTTTTGAGTATCTCCCCCGTATTCATCTGTTCTTTTATTAGTATATGGAGAAATAAAGTTACTCAAAAAATAACCATGTGCAGCATGGAGTTGCACCATATCGTAACCACACTCGTAACTTCTTTTGCCTGCATCTATAAATTTCTGTACTAACCCTTTTATTTCATCAACAGTTAATTCTCGGGGTGTTAATCCGGTCGTTTTAAACGGGACCGGGGATGGTGCTACTGGATGGTATTTAGGATGGTAACCTTGACGACCAGTATGAGCTATTTGAATAGCAATTTTAACCTCTGCATATTCATGAACTGCTTCTATCAATTTCTTTTGGCCTGGCATAAATGAGTCATCATATAAACATGCTTGATAGGGATTAGCAGTGCCCCCAGGATCTACTGCTGTGAAGCCTGATATTATTAATCCTGTACCTCCACGGGCTAATTCACTGTAAATCTCAATTAGTTTATCACCAACATAACCATACTTTTCTGTACTTCGCATATGAGTTGCTGAACGCACTATTCTGTTTTTAATTTGAACGTTACCAATTTTTTCTGGGCTAAAAAGAGTTTTAAGTTCCATATTAATCACTATTATGAATTATATACTGAAGTTATTTATTTTTTTAATTATAAATTACATAATAATATCTCTATTAACAATTAACATTAAAGATGACAAATATAAAAAGATGGGAAGAAAATAATCATTGGGTAGAAATTGATCTTAATCGCTGTATGGGATCTGGAGATTGCGTAAATGGTTGTCCCGCTGATGTATATAAAGTTATAAATGGGAAAGTTAATGCTGAAAATATTGGTGAATGTATTGAGTGTGGCACATGTCAATACAGATGTCCCTTTAAAGCAATAATAAAACATGCAGCTTGGAGATAAGAAGCAATATATTTAGATTTTTTTTAATTCTTTTAATCTTTCTGAGAAGATTTTTTCTGTAGCATCCATTTCTGATATTATGTTTTTAAGTACCGGTACCCAAAAAAATGGAATTACTAACCAAAAAATAATTGACATCATCATACCATACACCGAGCCAAATTTATCTCTTACAAATGAACCAATCAAAGGACCCAAGGACCTGCCAATTACATCGAAAAAATTAGCTGCCGCCAATGTAGTTCCTCTATGTTCTGGAAGATTTAAATCTACTACTATGGCATACCAGCTACCATTTACAGCCCCATTAGCAAACATGCCAATCATCATTAATATTAACATTATTAGAGCTTTTGGAATTACGAAAAGTTCACCTATAGATACGTTATCTGGAGCATTAAATGGGATTATTAGAGCGATAAATACTAGGGGTATTGGTATTATATTTCCCATTAGTGCCAATAATACTCGCGCTTTTTTTTTGCCTTTTTTATACAAATTATCCCCGATAACTCCAAATACTATAGTACCAATAAGAGTGCTTATGAGTATTGTACCTAAGTATATTAAAGATAAATCTTCAGGGACATTATGATAATCACTCATGTAATAAAAGATCAAAAATAGTATAATACCTGTAGGTATAGTATCTACGAAATTTATAATTAACCAGATATTCGACTTTTTTTTGAAGATCTCTTTTAAATCAGACCTTTTTATCCTATATGTATACTCTACCGCGTCTTTTTCTTTTAAAAATAAATAATCTTTCCCAATACGAGATGGTTCCTCAAAAAACAGAATAAGGATTGCAATTACGAATCCCAATATCCCTATTACACAATAAGATAATCTCCAATCAATTGGACCTGCTATAGTAGCAGCAATTAATCCTAAAGCCATACCTAGAAGAGAAGCAATAGAAAAAAATGAGAATCCCTTAGATCTATTATCTTGAGATATTAAATCTCCCATTAAAGAAAAGATACTTGGAATAATAGCACCAAATCCGATTCCATTCACTGAAGTAAGAAAGAAAAATAAGTAATAGCCTCCTAAGTTTGGTGTAACGAAAATAATAAGGATTGAAAAAATTGAATAAAATAAAGTACCACTGAGAACCATCCATTTTCTAGTGATTTTATCTGCTAAATATCCAAAAATTACAATAGAAATACCTGAGAAAATCGTAAATGTAGATGTCAAAACACCCAATTGCCTAGTTGCACCACCAAACCCAAAATAATATGAAATAATTTCCAGGTTTGGAGAAATCATATTCTGAACAGAATAAACTAAGGAAAGAATTACAATGAATAATATTATTGAAATAAGAGAAGAACTATTAGACTTCTTTTTCATAATAGTAATTAAATTAAATTCTATATATATGTTGTTTTATGAAAACTTCTAAACCTTATTTATAAGATATTAGTTTTATATAATTAATTAAAATGTGAGAAATTATGAGAGAAAAAAAAATGATGAATGAAGTAATAAAAGTGTTAAATAACAGATGTACTGTGAGAGCGTATGATCCAAAACCATTAACTCAAGAAGAAATCGACACAATCATTTTTGGTGCTATGCGAGCCCCAACAGCAGGCAATATGATGTTTTATTCGATTCTTGAAGTTCAAAATCAAAAATTAAAGGATAAATTAGTAAAAACTTGTGATAATCAACCCCATATAGCTAAAGCACCTTTAGTTCTTATTTTCTTAGCAGATATGCAACGTTGGTATGATTATTATCAAGCGTCAGGTGTACCAGAATTATGTGCTAATAAAAATCTTGTTTATCGAACTCCTGAAGAATCTGATCTTTTACTCGCTTGCTGTGATGCTCTAATTGCTGCCCAAAACGCTGTAGTTACTGCTGAATCAATGGGAATTGGCTCTTGCTACATTGGAGATATCATAGAAAATATCGAAACTCATCGCGAAATGTTTAATCTCCCAAAATGGGTGTTTCCAATAACTATGCTCTGTTTTGGATATCCCAAACAAGATCCTTCTAAAAGAATACTTACATCACGATTCCCTAAGAGATTTATCCATTTTACCAACTCTTATAAAAGATTTGATAAGGAAGATTTTGCTGAAATGTTCCAAAATTTTGTAAAAGAAACTTTAGTTAAAAATGCAGAGAATCTTGGACAGGATTACTATTTACGGAAAACTGGGTCTGCTTTCTCACAAGAAATGACCCGTTCAGTTAAAGTTGCACTCAGAGACTGGACAAAATAAGCATGATCTATAAAATTTACTTCTCAAACTTTAGTAAAGTCTATCATGATAGTATATATTAAAAATACTTAAAAGACTGTATTTTTATAATTTTACTTATAGGATATGTAAGGTATTAATCTCAATGAAGATTCATTCGCTTTTTATTTTAAAAAGGACAGGTGTATGCATTTTTCATAAACATTTTACAAAAGACTTCGATAATATTGAGGTTAATTTAATTACACCCTTCTTTTCAGCAATTTTTTCGTTTTCTGAGCACGTAATTTCAACTAAAACACCAGAAATCCTCGAAATGAGAGAATTAAGATTTGTTTTCAAGGTTCATCAAGATATAATTTTTTCACTTTTATCAGATTCAACTGCGAGTCTTTTATTTGTGACTACACGTTTAGAAAGAATAGCTGACGTGTTTTTAGAGGAATACCCGGATACCGCTAAAATCAAAGATTATCAAGAGCTTGAGAATCCAAAATTCGATAAGATGGTTGATTCTATAGTCGCGGGAGAAGATGAAATATATATGAGTAAAACATTTTATGAGAAAGTAATTGATGTCTTTGAAGGTTTAATGATTGAGAATGAAATTATTGGAGCTGCGCTTTTAACTACTAAGGGCAATACAATTTATACATCTCTTCCAAATGAGATATTAGTCAATTCTTTAAGAGAATTAGAGATTAGATTTATGGTTGGTGCTTTAAATCTGCCAGAAATGTACTATGGGTTAGAAAATGGTCAAAAAGTATTTTCCAGAATTGTAGATATTCCCTGGAAATTAGATCCTCTTTTAGTTGTGGTACTCTATGACAAAACAATACCTTTGGGAATGGCAGAAACAAACCTAACTAAATTAGCAAATAGAATTAAAAACATTATTTAACGTAATATATAAAGAAAATAAAAAAAATATAAAAAATTATAATTTTAAAACATATAATAGAAATACAAACAGCCTATACCAAGGATAAAAGCCAGAACCGCCCAAACATACCTAAATGCTTTAGAATAATTTCTATGCCGTTTTCCTGATTCAGACCAGATTGTATCTACTTGAATATACGGACTTGGACCTCTCCGATACCAACCTTTAATTCTCACCCTTTGACCTATTAAACGATTAACAGATCTAAGGGAGAATATCAAGTCTACAATACCAATTCCAAATCTATAATCCACATACATCAAACCTGTGTCGTCTTGGAAGTACATATCTTCACTGAAATAATATCCTGGAATACCTTTCCCAACAATTTTTCCCTCTATATAGGCAGGGATACAACGTATTGGGCTAACCTTTACGTTTGTAACGAGATCTAACACTTTTTTATCTTCAAAACCACCCTTATACATATATCTCGTTTTTATTATAGACATAAATCCTATAATGTAAAATCCAATAGCCCATACAAGCCACATATTTGTATAAACAGGAGCGAAAAAAGCTAAATTATAAAATCCAGCAAGATCGAATATCCATACAATAGTTATTCCTAGCAGGGCGATGAAAACAAGTGTAGGAAGAGATTTCATTATAATATCTGCTAAAAATTCATCCCACATTGATTTTCCCGCTTGTTCTTCTTTTAATCTTTTTGCATCAGAAAAATCTATTTCAGGCTTAACTCCATAGATATCACATAACATATTCAAACGCATAATTCTCTTTGCTGGTAATGGATGTGTTGAGAACGCTTGGTAATATTTAGCCCATGGATTATATAAATCCCATGCTGCAGCTTTTTGAATTGCTTCCATCGATAAAATTTGTGTAGTTCCGACACTAATAATACCTAATCCTTTTGCTGCACTTGGATCAAAAATTCCTAATCCTCTTAATCCCCGTACTCGTGATTTCTTTCTTTCTTCAATATTACCGTCAACCAACAATCCGTAAGCAATTTTAACAAGTCCTGTAGCTAAAGCATTCGGATCTTCCAAAACTTCTGCACTATGTTCATCGGCATAATATTCACGAACTCTGCTAATTATAAGGGATATTAAATAACTCAAATAATAACTTACATAGGATAACACAGCAATAGCAATTAATGCAAGTCGAAGATAAGAACCCTCATCACTATCACTTCTACTACTCCTTGAAAAAAAACTGGCATAATATGCCCATCGAGCAACAGTTAATAGTAGCAATGGAATGGCAAATACAACAGTCATCAATATGAAATCCGAGTGAACAACATGCCCTAACTCGTGGGAAAACACAGCATTTTGTTCCTTCTTATTTAAGTATTTTAATATTCCATCTGTAAGTACAATTCTTGCGGAATTTTTAGTCCATCCGAAGGTAAAAGCATTTGGGTTAAGATCATGTATTATGCCTAACCTCGGCATTTTTATACCACGAAATGAAACTACTTTATTAAGAGATTCTGCTAGATGTGGGAATTTCGCAACGAATTGTTCATAAGGTATCCAATCTATTCTATAAAGCCAGCCCACAATCAACGGAGATATGCCATATTGGAGAAGTATCATACCCACCGTTATTGCAATTATGATAATTAAGCCCCATATTGATGAAGGTAAAAACCAAACACCTATTACAAAAACAACCGCATACATCAACGCAAACAGGGAAGTTGTAGCAATTCCAGAAGCCAATCTTAATCCTATAATTTACCACCTTTAAATTAATTTATTCTTTTTTTTTTAAATTTATAAAAAATTTTTATTCATGATATTTTACGCATTCACACCTATAAAAACTTTCCAACTAAAAATTAAAAACAGTAGGAAGATTATAACAAATAATTTAGAACCTTTCAAGAGAATTGCTTATTTATGTATGATGTTGTAATCATTGGTGCGGGAATTGCTGGCTCAACTTTTGCTGCCAAAATTTCGAAATATGCTAAAACACTTCTAATTGAAGCCCAAGATTATAAAAAAGAAATTCCTATAAGAACAAATATATTTCCCGAACATAATCACCCTTTTATCGAGGAAGAGATCGAGTGGGATGACAAGAATATCTTTCCTTCACTTCACACTAAGTCAAATTATATGAGCGATGAGTTTAATGGTGTTATTGATTCTACTGAATTTGGAATACCTTTAGGTAACATTTGTTATACTGAGAATTTATTGGATAAGTTAATTAGTCAGTTTGAAGACCAAGGAGGTATATTTAATTCTAATGAACGAATTTCGAGAATTAATAGACATAATGATTATTTGGAATTAGTCAACAGTAAAGGGGAATCTTACAATACAAAACTATTAGCTCTCGCAACTGGTTCACGAGGTTTTGACCTACAACGATCTTTAGGATTCGATATACCTGATCATTACACCGGAGCATTAATCCATTTATTTGGAAATGAAGATAAAATAAATGAAAATTTAGAATACAATTATGTATTCCACATAAATCCCAAGATCTCGACTAATGGTCCTTTTTTCTTTAATAGGGGAAAAGAAAGAATTTTAACTGGTTTTTTAGGTGGAAAAAATGATCCGAAGGAATCAATTTTAGATAAACTTGATAGAATTCTAAAAAATTATAAACATATTCAACCTTTTGTAGATGGATTGAAATATGACTTATCAACTACTGTTGTTGGGGAAATATCCAAACATCCTATTAATGCTTTCTCGAAAGATCGAGTTCTTGTTCTAGGAGAAGCTGCAGGAATCGTGACTGCTTTTTTTTATGAAGGTTTGTTGCCTGGAGTTGCATGTGCTGATATAGCAACCAAAACTTTAAAACCCTTATTGGAAAAAAATAGTAATTTTAACCATGCAGAATTAAGCAAATATGATCAAGAAATTAAACGTGTGCTTTTTCCGTACTTTAAAAATGGTAATGCACTTGAGTATCTTATATATAATGAGGGTTCACATGTAAAATCCTTATGGCGTTTATATACAGAACTACTTAACGAAAATAAATTGGCTAGAAAATATATTTATGAAGCATATATAAACCACGATCTTTCTACGCATAATACAAGTAATGACAGATATGTTGGAGAAAAATGGTTTGGTAAGCTTCCTGCTCTTTCGAAAATAACATTAAGTCCAAAATTTTTTAGAGCAATGCTCTTATGAGCTAAGTTACTTTTAAAATTATATAAAACAAAGATATATTCTGATTATTATTTTAGATCTTATCCTCATTGTATATGAGGCCATACTCTTTTTCCAGTGAATTAATTAGGTTTTATTATAAATTTTCGATATATAAATAAACCTAAACCAAAAAATAAAATAATATATCCAATTAATCCAAAAATATGAATTAGACTGGGGGCATCCCCGGTTAACACACTATTACCAAGAATGGTATAAGCATATGTAAAAGGAATCCAATCTACAATCGTACGAAGGGGTTGACCGAACATTTCAATATCTATAAATCCTCCGCATAAAAAGAGGGTCGCAAGTACTGTAAACAAGGACACTGGGAAAGTAAATACTTGTTCTGGGATTAAAGATCCAAGTAAAGTGCCTATAATAGCTCCTAAAACAGTAGTGGTTAAAGAAATTAATAAAAAGCCCAAAAAATTTATTGGGAAAGGGATACCAATCCAAAGAAAAATGATAGCTGACCCTAATGTAAAATGAATAATAAAACTTAGGATACTAGCTGAAAGAACTTTACCTAAGAAAGTGTAATTTTGATTAGAAGCGTTAGCAAGCGCAAGCTCTGGAGTCATTTTATTATCTTTCTCAATAAAAATAAAAACTGAACCGATTATCATGGAGGAGACTAAACATACAAATACTATAGCGCCTGTACCAATTGTCCACATTCGTGGAAACGTTTCTCTTTCAGGATTTGCATCCTTATAAATATAAATAACTTCAGTCTCGTTAAACAATATATTATCATAATATGCTTTAAGTTTGCGCTGAAATCCAAAGTATAGATTCTTGAGGTAATCTTCATTAATATTTAAACATCTTAACTCAATTGTAACCCTACCTCCCGTCCAATTACCATTTTTTACAGATTGGATTACATTTTCAAAATTTTCTGGAAGAATAACAATCATAACAACCTCCTCGAGTTGTAAATCATTTTCAAATTGTTGGGTTGAAATTCCAATCATTTTTATGTGGCTTTTAACAAGTGTTGGTCCAACTAATTCGTTGTTATTTAAATAATCCATGAATTCCTCAGTATTGGGTAATTCATTGTTTCCAAGGGCCGTATTTAATTCATTATCAGAACTATAATCAGGAACTACAAGAGCAATTGGATAATTAAAATTCACAGCCCCAAAAATCATATTCATAAAAAATAAATAGGTTATAGGAAAAATTAAAGATAGGAGCAATAAAGTACGAGAGGGTCCATGAAAAATTATTCTAATATTCTTTGAGATCTCATATTTAAGAACCCCGATTGATGAATTCTTTTTTTTATTAGATTTTTTAGTCATAACTTAAATCCCTCCCTCGAAATCAAAATCCAAAAAATAATAGTAAGACAAACACATGATATTGCTAGAATCCCTAATCTAGGTAAAACATAAAATGGGTTTGGCAAAAAGGTTTCTGAAAATAAAATTTCCATCCAATAAGTTGATGGAATGAATCTTGAAACTGAATAAACTGTGTCTCCTAACATTCTTGTAGGTGCAAATCCTCCTGAAAAAAACCAAAGAAGAATTGCAATGATTATTGTTAGTAACATTACATTCATAGTTTGTTTTGATTTTAATCCAATTATACCCCCAAGACATGTATGAAACCATGTTGAAAGGAGGAATGCTAAAATAACAACTCCTAAATTGCCACGAAATTCTATATGAAATATCAAAAATAAAATAAGAGAAAAAACTGTTACTACAATCGACCCTAAAATAACAGCTATTAATTGTTTTGATGCAATATAAGCACTACGCTTAATTGGACTAATTGTAATTTCAATCATAGTATTATCATTATATTCTTTAGCAACATTTAATCCTCCATATAAAAGACCACAGATAATCCCATATACCCCAATAACACCTATAACTGTGCCTTTGTTTTCACTTACATCTTGATCAATAACATAAGTTTTTTTTGCGATAAGCTCGAAATTATCTACATGACCGCTAGATAAATGTATATATTGATTGAAAGTGAGGACAGCTTCATCTAATCTTTGAATATAATTTTTTACATAATCATTATTTATATTTTGGACTTCCAAATACATAGTTCCTTTAATAGAAGTACTATTAGCAGTGATGTTTGTTTGGAATCCAACAGGAATGTAAATAAGCCCCAAAACTTCATAATTATCTAATTTTATTTTAGCTTCTTGATAAGAATCGATTTGTATTACATCAAACCAGGGGGCAAATTCACTGGTGATATTGTTTATGTAATTAACCATAATGTTAGAATATTCAGTATTATCCTCATCGACTACTATAACTTTATAGGTTTCAGGATTATTAATAAGTGTAAATGATGTAAAAACGATCAAAATAACTAATGGAGGGATAATACCTGCTAGAAAATATTTTTTTACTCTCTTAGTGGAGATTAGATCCTTTCGTAAGAGTGTTTTTAGATCATGAAACCATAATTTTATATCAGAAATCTTTTTTTTATTATTTTTAAGCTTATTTTTCTTTTCCATTACTCTCTAAACTCCTTACCTGTAAGTTTTAGAAAGATATCTTCTAAAGTCGGTTTTTTAAATATGAATTCCTCAATATGGATATTATGAGATTTAGTATATGCTAGAAATTGTTCAATAATTTCTTCAATACTATTTGATTCAAACATAATTTGAAAAAACGAATATGTTTCGCTTAGACTTTTTTCCATTATAATTTGGCCATGCAATTTTTCCTTAAGAAATTGATCGTAAAACTCAGGTGTAAGATTTTTATGTGTTGTTTTAAATTCAAAAATAGTATTTGGAAATACACGTTCTTGAATCTCATGTAAACATTCAGGTCCCTCAATAATCTTTGTATCTAAAATGACAATATTTTCTGCTAACCTTTCAGCTTCTTCCATATAATTGGTAGTTACTAATATTGTCATACCTTGCTTGGCTAATTCAAGAATATATTCGTGAATAGCACTCCGAGTCTGAACATCTACTCCTAACGTTGGTTCATCTAAAATAAGAAGTTCTGGCTCATGGAGTAACGCTCGGATTAGTTGGAGCCGCCTTTTCATTCCCCCTGAATAAGTTCCAACTCGATCATTCCTCCGGTCAAAAAGACCAGCAATCTTTAAAAGCTTCTCGATCTTAAGAGTTATTTCGG
>CAYNEU010000229.1:0-3481 GCA_964396275.1 uncultured archaeon
TAAAGAAATAAGTTTTTATTTCTTTTCTTTTATTTTTTTAAGACTCAATTCAAGTTAATATTACTTTTTATACATTAGATAAGATATAATTTATAAAACAAATATTTGTAAAATTAAATATATTCCAATTCCAAACGCATAAGCAGGTATAAAATATTTCCAAATTTTATTTGGTAGAACTCTTACTAAATAAGGAGCTATAAGAGCTGCAAAAAAACCTCCAGTAAACAATGATGGAAGAAGAACAAGATCTACCATAACACCAGCAAAACTTATCAGAAAAAATGTGAATATACCCACAATCGAGACAATAGATTCTGCAAAAGACACAATAGCAGTTGCACTTTTTTCATAAACTCCAGAAAAAATTTGACCCATAGTTATGACTGGACCATAACCTCCTCCTCCAATACCTTTGTTGAAACCTGCTAATGCTGAAAAACCTATTAACATTTTTGGTCGCTTTTTAGAAAATTTAATTTTATTTAATTTTATTTTGATAAATCCTGAAATCCCCATAAAAAGGATTAAAATCGCTACATATGTTTTTATTATGGTATCAGGGAATTTTATTGCAAAATAGCCAAGACATATAGATGCGAATATCGCTAAACATCCAAAAAATGCCATTATTAAAGCCATTTTAGTAGCATCATTTAATGGACGAAAAGAGTAACGGACATTTTTAAATTCATGATCAAAAATCGTGTCAATTGCTCCAGTAATAGCCTCTGAAATTAAAATAGTTGGAACTACTTGAAGAGGAGTATAACCCATTAAGAATAATAACGGCGATAATGCTGTGCCAAAACCCATTCCAGCCATGGAATCCATAGATTCAAATAAAAATGCAAGTAAAATTATAATTAAGATTAATTCCATGATTACTTAACCTTAAAACACAAAGGAAAATAAAATCATTACTACAAAATAAAAAAGTAAAGCAACACTTACTTTCATAATAGAACGTTTTTCTACTCTCATTCTTTCCATAATTGGCTTTTCATCTAATTCGCGTGCTTCTTTTCCAATTTCCCAATCCATTTCCATAACTTTATTCACACTTTTTATAATTAATAATTATTAATTATCATTAAATATAATTAAATATAATGACATTTTTCTATTTAAAGATTATTTTTATTCCAATGAAAATGCAAATGGAATGAATATTGTTCGGTTTTTCCCACTTTCTTCCGAATTGGATCCAAAATATTTAAATACTTTTCTTTATAAATATTAGATGGTAGAAGAAGAAAAATATAATCTAATAAAAAAAATTAATATTGAAAATTATTCAATAAAGAATAAATCTTGAGGTGATATTTTTGTATAATAAAATTTTGTTTGTTATATATTAATTTTCAAATTCATTAAGAGCTATAGAAATTAGATAATAAATTAAAATAGAGGGATAATAAAATGAAAAATGGGATTCAAAATTTACCTCAATTAAATAACAGAAGTTTAATTAATTCTTATCAAAAGAAACAAAGAGAAAAAATCAATAATATTATCGTTATAAAACAAGATTTTAAAAACTCTATTACACATTGGCAGTGTATAAAGAAAATAGAACGGCTGAAAAGAAGTTTGCAGAATAAAGAATGAATTAGTTTTACTTTTGAAATATTAATTATTCAGATTATTGATATGGAATGTCATCTCTCCAAGATTTTATTTTTTATTGAGTTTTTTATGAAAGTTTTTTATATTAAGAATAAAAAGAGGTGGTAAAGAAATGGAAAAAACAGCATCTGTAGTTTATAGTGAATTATTGCCTAAAAAAGAAGTTAAATCATTAGAAATAATTGAAATGACTGAAAGTAGAAAATTAAAGATTCAGCAATTTTATCAACATTTATTTACAAGTAATTTTCCCTTTGATACTTTATGTTGGGCTCTAGCAGAACTCGAATTAATATTTAAAAAAGGATCCAAAAAATATTCTGAAAGTGATGTTATAAAAAGAGCTGAGAAAATTTTTGATTCAGACCTTGATTATGGTACTATATGTTGGTTAATTTCAAAGTATAAAATATACCTCGAAGAAATCAAATTATATCCCTAAAGTAAAGATTTTTTACATTTTGAGGTGAGAAAATGATTGAAATATTAAATAAAAATAATAAAAAAGTAGGATTTATTAAGGGAAGTGAATATTTCGACAAAAAACACCGATTAGTAGGATATTTAGAAGGAAATGTTGTTAAAAACAAAGAAGGTCGTATTGTATTAACGCTCGATAAACATGATGATATATTAATTAATAAAGAACAGGTTGGGTTTATACTTAATTCTAAAATATATTTTAGGGAAAAACCTATTTTTGAGTTTTCAAAAGAAAATAGAGAATTACATACTTCTGATGGTAAATACCAATTAATTATTGAAGGAAATCATGAAAAAATAAATGTTTTAGATTTATTTGCTATCGCAACCATTTTTCTTAAATCTAAGTGGAATAACATTCTATATAAGTACTGAAAAAGTTTACACTTTCATATTTCCTTCTTTTTTTTTTAATTATATATCATCAAATTCTTAAAGAAAGAAATAACGCTTAAATGAATCGTAAATCATAATTATAGCTGTTTCATTTAAATATTTTAAATTAGTAATAATTTAAACTGTTTTTTTTTGATTTCTTGATTATTTTATCTTATTAGAAATTTTAAGTTCCTTTTAATAACTGGAAATCCTTTTTCTGCATCAGAAGGAGAGAACATTTTAAGTTTTTGAGATAAGGATTCTGCTAATTTATTATCGCTAATTCCTTCCAATATCATTTTAGTTTCTTCTTCTATGACATCTTCGAGTCGTTTTGTTAACCCTATTACTTCACGATTAATAGGACAAGGCTTTTGACATCTCATGCAACCTATTAAAGCATTGTGTGCATCAGAAGGAATCCAGTTTGGAATTGTACCTTTAATTTCATTATACACAGAAATGCATTTGCCTGCATCAATTACAAAATCTTCATTAGATAGAGAAGGGATTGCATTTGTAGGGCAATTTTTTATACAAATATTACATGATTCACACTGATCCATCATTTTAATCTCTGTCCAATGATCTTCTTCAAACTCAAAATCTGTAAAATAAGCAACTAAATTTATCATACTGCCCCAATCATCGACATAGCAAATATTATTCCTGCCATATTTTCCGAGCCCACTCCTAACAGCTAGCAATTTGACATGAAGCTTATTTGTATATTCAGCTTTATATCCTGATACCTTTATTATCTCATTTAATATTAGATGCTCGAAATCTTCGAATGTGCTTCCATCATCATAATAATTGGGGGGGATCATGATTTCATGGTTCTTGCCATCTAAATGAAAATTCACTAATGCTAACTCGGTAAATATCGCAATTATTATTATTGATTTAGCATTTGGAAGGCTTTCTGGGATTTCAAACTTTTTACTATCAATATAACTCCTATAGACTCTATTATCACTAAGCTTTCCCG
>CAYNEU010000230.1:0-3146 GCA_964396275.1 uncultured archaeon
CTAAAGGCTTTGGATTGAAAGGAAACAGAGCAGAAATTTCAAAAATACATCTTTTTTCTTCCCAATCCCCCTTTCTTTATAAATTAGAAGATGAGGAATGGATTACAGTAATATATTATTTTCATAAACTATGTAATATTCGTTCTATCTTCTCAAGAGGAATTGATGGCAAAAAAGTGGGAGTTTTTGCCTCCCGAACTCCAGATCGCTTATCTCGTATTGGAGTTTCTAATGTAAAGCTTATAAAAATTGAAAACACAACTTTATATGTTAAAAATCTTGATGCGATTGATAGAACTCCCATTCTAGATATTAAATTAGGTCAAAAATCGAAATGGTAATCAGAAAAAGTAAATTAAATAAAATATTTTCTAATTGTTTAAATAAAATTCTTAAAAACTTCTTTAACGGCTTTATAGGCAGGATTTTCATTTGATACATTTAATAAATTATTAGTGAGTAAATTATGTTTCATTATTTCATTATCTTCTGGGATAAAACCTAATAATTTAAGTTCAAAATCATGTAATGAATTTAGTTTCTTAATCAATATTTCTTTATTATCCTCTGAAAACCTATTGCCTAAAACCCAATAATTATTAAAAATCAGGCTTACTTCTTTTGATACGTCTAATATTCTTTTCAACGTATGAAAAGCCATTTTGCTTGGATCAACTATGATCATCAAATCTGTTACATCTTTTCCAGTCTTTCTAGCAAAATGTTCTAGACCTGCTGGTGTATCTATTAAAACAAGATCATAGGTCTCCGAAATGATATCAAGAGCATTCTTTAAAACATTATTTACATTACAATAGCACCCAATACCTTCTGTTCTTCCCATCTCTATTACATCAAAAGATTCTAAATGAAGAAAACAATTAAAAATCTCTGATTCAATTGCCTGCTTATTATCTTTGTAAGGAAATATTGCTTTTTTTTCAATTTTTTTTCTAAGATTTCTCATTTTACCCGCAATAGTATCTTTAAAATGGATTTTTTTACCGATAACATCAGCAATATTTGCATCTGGATCTGCGTCTATTACAAGAATCTTAGAATCTTTATTACTTTCAATCAGAAATTTTAGAAAAAGAACTAAACAAGTGGTTTTTCCAACTCCACCCTTTCCTGAAAATGCTATAACTGTTTTTGATGTGCTCAATTTCTCTATTAAAGTTGTTTTATGTTCATATAATAATAATATTCAATTTATTCATGTGATTTCTTTCATTATGAAAAAATTCAAAGAAAATAATCATTAATATTCGATTGCTTCTCAATTAATTAGCCAGAAATTATTTAATTTTCTAACTTATAAAAGTTGATTATTAGTATTATTCTTACTCTGATTTAGACTAATGATTTGATTACTTAATCTTTGAATATTTTCCAAAGCTTCTTCATCTTTTAAAACATCTCCTTCATGGAACCCGAAGCCTAAAACACCCGCAATCTTATTCACTTTAAGTCTCGATAAATATGCTTCCATCTCATTTATTCCAGAGCCAATATCACGCCGACCAACGATAATATAGCTACCGATTTTGCCTTTTAATTGTCCTTTCCTTAAATGCCAAGTTCTTTCCATGAAAGCTCTCATGTATGAATTAACTCCCCCCATAAAAATAGGACTCGATAAAATAATCACTTGAGCTTCTTTAATTTTAGTGTACAAACCCTGCATTTCATCCTTAATGGAACATTCATCATTCTCTAAACAGTGATAACACTCTTTACATGGATTTATAGCATAATCTTTTAAATGAATTTTCTCAATTTCGAAATTATCTTTTAATAAATTCAAGAGTTCATTGGTTAATATTGCTGTGTTCCCATTTTTTCGCGGGGAGCCTATAATCCCAATTGCTTTTTTCTTTAACATCAATTTCTATAAAATCTTTCTATTATTGGAATTTCTATTAATTTAAAATAGTAATAAAAAATTGATCTTTTTGATCATATTTTTACATAACTAGTTGGATTGTTAACCTCCATTCTATTTTTCTTATAATGCGTATTATAAAATTCAATTATTTTTCTCTTTATGAGACTAGATGAATCTAGCTTAAATTTATCATAAAATTTGTTTAGCCTCTTTACTTCAATGTTTTCAAGATTTATCTCTTTTAATTGTTTTTTTAAAGTATTTATATCAAAATTTTGATTTGGACCTAATAAAATGATATCAGGTTTAATTTCCGATACTTTTAATAATGTTTTATTATCTTGTCTTCCTAATTTAGCTTCTTTTACATTTTTCAGATTCTTTATAACCTCTAACCTTTGTTCTTCAGGAATAATTGGCAGTTTTCCTGAAAATTTTTTTCTATTTTTATCTGTAGCTACTATTACATAAACTTCACCTAGCTTTGCAGCTTGGTTAATTAAAAATATGTGACCTGGATGTAAAATATCAAAAGTTCCAGCTACAAGTACTTTTCTAATGATTAATCATCCTCTTTTTAAACAAAATTCATAAATTTTAAAAAATAAAACTTACAACTGCTCAATTATTTCTTTCAAAATCGGTTCAGCGAAAGTTCCAATCATAACTCCTTTATTAACAAATATTTCCCCGTTAATTTTAATGTTTTTTTTTAAAAGGCTACCATTCTTAAAAAATAATAAAGCTGGTACCGCATAGATATTCAATTCTCGAACTAAATTGCTATTTTCATCAATATCAATTTCTTTAAACATAATAGAACCATTATCTCTAAATTTTTCTAAGATAGGTGAGAATAATTTACAAGACTTACACCATTTAGAACATAAAACAATTATAAATATACCCTCATCAGGAGCTTGGATTCCAAACCCTTTCAAATAATCAATAATGATATAATAACCTCTTGAAAAATATATTTAAAATTTATTTTCTTAAATTAATATCATATATGTTCAATCCTTTCATTGACTACTATAATTCAGCTTTTAGGTTTTTTTTTGAATTGATTAATTACTAAAGCTAAGCTTTCAACTTCGTGTAGCAATCTTTACAAAAAAAAATTCTTCTCATTTTAGTAGCATCCCAAACCATATGACCTGACTTATGCTTCGTTTCGCAACCCCAACACATCTTATTTAGTTTAGTATCAACAAAATATTCATCTTCAGTATGAAAAGTATCGTCTTTTATTATC
>CAYNEU010000231.1:0-7318 GCA_964396275.1 uncultured archaeon
GTTTGAGCACCAGCTGCGACTAAATCTTCCTGTTGAAATCTTAAAAGCCATTTTTTAAAATTTTCATGGTAATGAGATTCTCCATTATTTAGTTTATCAGCTTCATATGAAACATTATATACCGCATTCGCAGCATCACAACCCATGCATCGCTGAATGCATCCACCAACTTTTTGACATAATTTGCGAGTCATATCTTGCTTTTTATGAAGGTCTTCAGTACTATGATGAATATGCGTAAATCGATTAATAATTTCACCCGTAAGATGAGATTTTACTTGTACTAAATCTTTGTATTCAGGATCATTGAAGGCTTCGAAGGTAGTTCCCATCGTATTTAGACAATCCATCTGAAGTTTGTCTAATCTATCGATTTCTTTTCCATCATAATACAGATTTGGCTTCATTCTACCTAAATCTTTCATATATTGTTCTTTTGTCCGAACCATTTCAATCAATTCTTTAAATTGTTTTTTTTGGTTTATTTATTTAATTATAATTACATATTTGTAATCTTAATACAAGAAGTATTTAATTATTTTAATTTATTATTTTTTATAATTCAATAATTTATTCTAACTATGTTTTGAGCCTTTTTTTTTACCACATTTTCTCCAATATTTGTAATCCTTCTTGCCAATTCGGAAATTTTCCATTTCTCATATCCTTTCACATATGTGGAAAATGTATCTTGTAAAGGTTCTTTCCATTTTGAAGGTATTTTATCTGCACCAAGTTGAGCTCCTAATATGGCTCCAATATTACCACAATTGCAATCTGTATCTAGTCCCATCATTGCTGCAATACAAATAGAACGACCAAAGGGATCATCTTTATCTTCAGCACCATACAAAACAGACAAGATGATAATTCCAATATTTGGTAAAACATGAACTCCTCCAACCAAGCTATTTAAAATTATTCTTCTTTCTATTGGAAAGTCTTTACTATTTTTAATCAACTTATTGACAATTATTTTCCTCCAATAATCTCTTATCAAAAGATTTCTTGCTTTTTTGAGCTTTTTTGGATTTTGAGTATATAATTGAATTGCTTTTTTTATTATATGAGTATATAAGCTCTCTTCTTCAGACGGGATAAAATTAAAAGCAAGTTCAATATTGGTTTGTATATCATTTTCGAAAAAGGCTTGAGAAATTAAGGTTGCAATAAAAATTTCCCCTTCTATCCCAATTCCTGCATGCGATATCGAAGCATCCATTTGAGCAAATTTCTTAGCAATTTCAGGACATCCTGGAGTGATTTGACCCCAAATATCCGCCCGCATCTGAGCACCAATAAAATCATAATAGAAATTATTCAGAATCCCAGATTTAGGTGGAAAAATATGTGATTTGAGGTTATTATAAGCAATTTTTTCAGCTGTAAATATAAATTTCTCATTACTCAGAAGGTTAATCCATTCTTGAGCAATATCTTTTGACGTAAGATCAATTCCATATTTTTCTAATGCTATAAGAGCTACAATTTCATACATTTCATCATCATTAACATAATTTAAATCAATTGGTTCTGGATAATTTATGATTTCTCCATATTTTTTTTTTATATAATTTTGACTTTTTAACTCTACTGGAGCACCAACAAAATCTCCAGCTACACGACCTATCCATGAGCCTAAAACTTTATTATAATATTCTTTATGACTAATTTCTTTCATTTTTTATTGATAAACTCAATGTAATTGACAATAAACCTATAAATGAAATATGTATATTTAATAAATAATTCTTAATTAAATAATAATAGAATACAACAACGTAATAAAATTTCTGAATATAAAATAGTGATTTTTATGGTTTTAGAGACAAATATAACTAAAATGTTAGGAATTAAGCATCCTATCGTTGCAGCTCCAATGGGACCATTCTACACGACCGAATTAACTATAGCTGTGTCTGAAGCGGGTGGTTTAGGTGTACTAAGTCATAGTGCTCTTTTGAGTGATTACATGAAAGGAAGGAATCCAGTAGATATAATGAAGGAGAATATGTTTAAAGTTATAGAGCATACTGATAAACCTTTTGGCTTTAATGTGAGAACATCTCGAAGGGAAACTCATGCACTGCAGTTTGTCAAAGATATTCCGAAATTTATAATGGAAAATCAAAGAGTGAAAGAGCAGTGTGTTTATGCGATTACAAGTGCAGGATCCTCAAGAACCTTACCACAATCAAAATCATTCCAAAAGTTAAAGGAAAGTGGTTCAAATATTAAACATTTTCATGTAGCCCCTGCATTATGGCTTGCAGATAAATGTGTTGCATCTAACACAGATGGATTGGTAGTGACTGGTGGCGAAGGTGGAGGTCATCAATCTTATGAGAAAATTAGCACTTTAGTTTTACTTCAACAAGTCATGGAAAAATATCCAGATTTTCCAGTAATAGCGTGCGGAGGTTTTGCTACAGGTAAAGGTCTTGCGGCTGCTTTATCTATGGGTGCTGGAGCTATCGCAATGGGTTCTAGATTTATTGCATCTAAAGAAAGTGAATTTAGTGAAACATATAAGGGAGTAGTTCCTCCTGCGAGAGCTCAAGATACGGTATTAGTAACTGGTGCGCTAGGACCAATAAGGCTCTGGAAAAATGAATATTCCTTGCATCATGGGCTTGTATCAGATAAAGATGCAAAAATGGCCGAAGAAGCAGCTATGTCTCAGGAAGATATAATAGAAGAAGGAAGAGCTTATGAGGCAGCGTATAAAGGAGATATTAATTCTGGAGCGGTTCTACTAGGTCAAAGCATAGGCGTTATTAAAAGCTTAGAATCTGTGAATAAAATTATAGAAGATATTGTCCAAGACGCGGAAAAACGATTAAAAAATGCTCATAGCTATATTAAATAGACAAAAGTATAGTTTTTTTTCTTTTCTCTTTTATATTTTTTTCAACAATTTTAGCATAATTATTATTTCTTTCGTTTAAATTTCTTAAAGTCTTAAGAGCTAGATTTTTAATAGCGTATTTGTTCCGATAATTTCTAGGTCGGTATCTATCTCAAAGTTCTAATGAAAAATGTTTTTCTTTCACCAATAATTTAAGACGTTTCAAATATTATAAATATGTAGTATAATCTTATAGTCAAAAAAAAATATAATCTCATTAGTGATAAAGATTAAACCGCTTCATAAATTCAAAATTTTTAAGTCCGATGCGGCTCCTTTTTTCTTTTATATAGATATATTTTCTCCAGATCTATCAACCTTCAAGGCACAAAAATTAAGAAATCTATTAGAATCAATACAAACCAATCCTATTATGCCATTACCTATGAGGGTGGATCGTGTATATAATGGTGAACAATCAGTTTTAATTCGTCCAAGAGAACCCACTTCTTTCTTGGTTATGGATGATATCAATGCTATTATCAACTCTACAGCCTTTCTTCAGTGTGGGCTAAAAAAACTGATATATTTCACAGAGGTTCGCGCGTTTGAAAATCTTTTTGCTTCATTGAAAATAGAAAATGTAAAAAAGTGGTGGGATTCAACAAAATTTCTTTATTCAAAACTCTTAAATCTTGAAGAGGATTTTTCAGCATTTATTAGAGCTTATATTCATACCGTGTTGAAAGCTAAACTTAATGAAGAAGATTTGGTTAGTGAAGCAATAAAATATTGTCAAATAATATCAGATACGTGTAATAAGAGAATGAAAGATAATTTAATATTTATTGAAAAACCAAATCACAAAATTAAAGCTAGTATGTATATAGAAAAAGTAGCAAAATATTATAAAAAATTTAAGAAAATAGAAGAAGTTCAATATCATCCAGAACTTGTAGATATTGATGTTTTTGACCTTTCTGAGAGTGGTTTTAAGACCGAAATAGATAAACATAACTCAATTATAGATGAATTGATACCTTACGAAAGAAAATACATACCTCTTCTGTTCTATGATGATTTACTTGAGTGTATGCTCCAAAACCTGAAAAAATTAGAAGATGGAGAGGTGGATATATTAGATCCTTCATTTTTATTGGATAAAAGTGTGATAATTCTTAAAAAATCAGAAGATTTAGAAAATCTTAAAATGGTAAAGTATTCTTGGTTTAGCCCTTTTGATAATATTAATTTAGAACCAATAGTTCAATCAATAACTTCTATCAATCTTCAATTTTTTAAATCATTAGCAGAACATGATAAACGAGTACCGAAATTTCCTAATTCTTAAGGATGATTTAGTGCTAATTATTAATATTTAACTAGTTAATAAATAATATTAAAAAATAGGATTAGCTATCTTTATTTTAAGGATATATAAGAAGAACCTTACAAAAGAGTCAATGCTTTATAAAAAAGAAAGACCCGCTATTTTAATGCTCCAAGATGGTCGATATTTTCAAGGGATTGGTTTTGGGGCAACGAAAATTGTTTCAGGAGAACTTGTTTTTAATACTATGACTGGAGCGGGTTACCTTGAAACTTTAACAGATCCATCGTATTGGGGTCAAATTGTTATTATGACTCACCCTCTCATAGGTAATTATGGAATTCCTCCATGGGAAAAGGATAACTTCGGTATTACTAAACATTTTGAATCAGATTCTATAAAAGTAACGGGTTATGTTGTAAATGAGTGTTGTAAACATCCAAGTCATTATCAAAGTGTTAAAACCCTTGATGAATTTTTAACTGAACAAAATGTTCCAGGAATTGAATGGATTGACACACGAGCTATTACCAAAATTATACGTGAGGAAGGTGTCCAAGTTGGAGTGCTAGCAGTATATGATCATGGAGAGAAGTTAAATATTGAAGAATTAAAACAATTGGCTTCTGAAGCAGAAGACCCGAATCTCCGAAATCTTGCAAGTGAAGTATCAACCAAAGATGTTATGATTCATAAACCGTCAAATCCTATTGGTAAAGTAGTTTTATTAGATATGGGAGTTAAGTTGAATATTTTACGTAATCTTGTCCATAGGGGTCTAGAAGTTATTGTAGTCCCATATAATTATACATATGAGCAAATTATGTCTTATAATCCCAATGGTGTTTTTATATCGAATGGTCCCGGTGATCCAGCAATATATAAAAGTGCAATCGAGGTAAGTAGAAAGCTTATTGAAAATAGCATCCCTACTATGGGGATATGTTTAGGAAATCAAATTTTAGCATTAGGGGTGGGAGGATCTTCTTATAAACTTAAATATGGACACCGGGGCGGTAATAAAACCGTTATTAATAATCAATCACAAAAATGTTATATTACTTCTCAAAACCATGGTTATTGTGTAAAAGATTTTGAGAAGGGAGGTTTTAAAGAAATTCTAAGAAATATAGATGATGAGTCTAATGAGGGTATTGAACATAAATCTAAACCAATCTTTGCCGTTCAATTTCATCCAGAAGCGTGTCCGGGACCTTTAGACTCATTATATCTATTTGATAAATTCCTAGAAAATATGAAGTTGTGTTACTAATACCGTTGGATTAAAATATTAAGATCAATGATAAGAAAGCTGAAAAATTAGCGTGTAAAATTAAAAATATGTGTTTAAAATAAATTTAAAACTTAAAATTAATGATATTTTTCAGTTAAATTTAGTTTTTCTAATCAAAGAGGTATTATAAGTTATTCTTTACCTTCCGTATATTATATAGGTATGGAAAAAGTAAAGGTGCTCCCCTTCCCTAACTCACTAGAAAACGATATCTTTCCTCCGAGCAAGGTTACTAAATGATGTGTTATTGTCAGTCCTAAGCCCATACCTTGGGAATCTTTAATTTCCGGATTCTTGAACTTATGAAATTCTTCAAAAATATTTTCAAATTCACTTTCCGCAATACCAATACCTGTATCAGTAATACTAAATTCTAAGTGGTCTGTCTGTTCTTTAATTTTTAAAATTATACTTCCTTTAGGAGTAAATTTAACAGCATTATCAAGTAAATTAAATAAAATCTCTTTTAGTCGAATATAATCAGTTTTTATAAATTCATAAGTAACATAGTCTTCAATATGAAATTCTAATTTTTTTTTTATACATAAAGGTTTTATCGTAGATTGAACACTATCTAATAATGCCTTTAATTTGAACCTTTTAATATCTATTATAAATTCTCCCGCCTCGATTTTTGAAAGATCTAGGAGGTGGGTAATCAATTCTAACAAATCACTTGAAGAAAACTTTACATCTAAAAGAAAATCAGTTTGACATTTATTCAACGGTCCGCAATAATCTTCTAAAAGAAGTTCAACAAACCCGATTATTGCATTCAATGGAGTCCTTAATTCATGAGACATTGATGCTATAAATTTTGTTTTAATCTGAGATTTTTTAATCGCATTATCAAGTTGTTCTTCAATTTTTTTTGTTTTTGTGATATTTCTGCCAATATATAAAATCCCCTTTATATCTCCGTACTTATCATATATTTTAGAAGCTGTCAACGAAATTTTAACTAGATCATCCATTTTGGTTTTAAAGTCCACTTCAATATCCGTGAGAAATTCATTATTTTCATTACTCATAAGCAATTGAAGCTGATAATGATATAACTTAACGTCTTGCTCTGAGGCTAATAGCAGATCAAATAATTTTTTCAGAAGGTCTTTTTCTTGATACTCCAGCAAGTTTAGCAAAGTATGATTCGTCGATAAAATAATGCTCTTGGAATCAGTTAAAATTAAACAATCGGAGATCGTTGAGAAAATCTTTTCAGTGGCAGTTCTTAAATCTAATGAAAACAATTCATATTTCCATATTGCATATCCGATAAATATAAATGTAATAGAATAACCCGCAATGGCAAATGAAGGAATTAAAACTTTGAAGATTGTGGCTAGTAAAAAGTCAGTGATTAAAAACGTTGTAATCGGAATCACGCATCCAATTGAAACATATTTTGCCTGCTGTTTTTTAATCTTATCAGAAGTTGAAAAATATATACTTATACTTAAGTAAATTCCAAAAAAAAAAAGGTAAGTCATATAAATATATGTTAAATAAACAAAAGCAGATGCTATAATATCAACGTTATAATCAAAGTCCCAACCCCAGTAATATTTTTTCATTCTCAAATTAATAACATATACAAAATAATTAATAAGGACTAATCCAATTCCAATTAGATAATTTAATGATAGAATTTTTTTTTTTTTCAGATTGTATTTCTCTGAGAATGATAAGATAAAATGAAACCACAATGAAGCAATTAAAGGATAGATTTGTGCAAAATTAAACCAAATATAGGCTTCTTCAAAATTAATTGCTTGTCTCATTCCAAATTCTGTAAAACTATATAATGAAACACTAAGACACAATAATGCGAAAACTTTATTTATTG
>CAYNEU010000232.1:0-5052 GCA_964396275.1 uncultured archaeon
TACTCTCTTTTTAAGAAAATTCGAAATTATTGTATTATCCACAATTCATTTAATTAAAATTGCAATTCATTTAATTTAAATAATTCTTACTTTCCATTTTGAAAAAGAAGGAATATGGGGCAAATAATTAATCAAATTTAAATTATTAATTAGCTTTAATAAAAATTATTTTATAAATAAATTCCTTTATAATTAACTATGTTGGAAGATCCATGGCTCCTTATTGTAATATTTATTATTTTTATTATTATATTAATTAGTTATTCGTCAAAGAAATTAGATTTTGTAACCATTTCTTTATTATGCTGTTTTTTAGCTGGCACAATTACTGGTATAACGAAGGGTTTAACAATATCTACTTTTGTATCATTTATTGAATTTGAAGCCATAATAGTTATCTTGTGTATGAGTATTATCACTAAAATCGCACAAGATTCGAATATTTTAGAATTTTTAGCTGTAAAACTTTTTAAAATTTCAAAGGGAAATAGAAAAATATTCTTTTATTTATTATGTTTTATTACAACTATTTTGGCATCCATTATTAGTGATGTTGTTGTTGTATTAATATTAGCACCAGTTGTAATACGTTTATGTCGTTTTTTAAAAATAAAAGCAGGGACTTATTTATTAGGAATGACAATTTGTATAAATATAGGGTCAATTATAACTCCATTCTCTAGTGGAGAAAATATTATTATCTCCGCCGCATTTAATTTAGATACTGTTTATTTCATAACCTACTACTGGGTATTTTCTTTTTTCCTTTTATTCATAACAGCATTTTTATTAGATAAATTCCAATTGAGTAAAGAACCAGAAATAGAAGATCTTCAAAAAAAATTCGTTTTGGATTTAGTAGATGCTAAAGTAATGATATCAGATAAACGAATGTTTTATTTTAATAGTATAGCTATTATTATTACTATCATTCTTTTTGCAATTTTACCATTTCTTTATTTAACAGCAGCATTTTCAGCATTTTTATTAGTATTAATAAATAAAAAATTTACTAAAAAAAAAATGGCTGAATTTTTAAGAGATATTGAATGGGAAATCATATTTTTCTTTATTTCATTATATGTTGTTGTTGGCTGTTTAGGAGTAGCTGGTTTTGAGGAACTTTTCAAAGGAATCCCGTTTGAAACTTTAAATCCTTTCTTAGTAAGTTTAATTATATTGGTACTTGTTAGTTTTGTGTCGGGATTTGTTGCTAATACTCCTACAGCATTAGTTTTTATTCCAATCGTAAATTTGTTGGTGTCCCCAATCCCGGATGGCTTTGGATTTCCTTCAGTTCCTTTATATTATTCGTTAATTATAGCAGTAAATATTGGGGGAAACCTTATACCCCAAGGAGCAGCTTGTGATGTAATGACACTCAAAATTGCTCAAAATAATGATGTGGAAAATCTAAATTTCAAAAGATTATTGAAAGTGGGTGCTACGTTTGCTATAATTCATATTATTTTATCCATTGGATATTTATCCATATTATCGCTATTTTATAGTTGAATTGTTATGAAATGGAATAAAAAATATACGATTGTGCCTTTAGTGGGAATTATATTGATTATAGCTTCAATACCAATTGTTTTTTTTGTAATTTACAATACATCAGGACAAAAAAACCTTCAAATTGAATTTACACCTAAAGAAATGAAATCATATTCAAATCATTCAGCATGGTTGCTTTTAGATATAAGAACCAATAGCAATGAATTAATGTCTAATTTATCTATATCAATAAAAACTAATATATCGATTGAATTAGAATATAGTATTTGGGAAAGTGAGCCATTAAGAAAGATAGTTGAGGTGTTTTTATATCCTAATCTAACTCATCTCAATAATATAATTGAAATTGAAGCAGTAGCCAGCAGTGGAAGGATCTCCAAAAAAGATTATGCAAAAGTGCAGGTGCTAAACTGGACATCAACTATTTCACCCACAATCGAATCAATGAGAGATGTTTTTGTCAATTATTTATCCAGCAATCATTCGAATTTTAAAATTAATGAGAGTACCGTTTGGGAAGGGTTTGGAAATGCACCATTTATATTAGTGGTCGAACATTATCTTTTTAAATCAGCATTTTGGGAAATGGAATTAGCAAGGCATGTTATGATTGCGCCCTATGATTGGGTTAAAATTTACCTTAGACCGAGATTTAGTTTATTTCCAAATTGGTCTGGAACTATTAATTCTTGGAGTAGTGGAAATTATACAATAATAGAGACCGATCCCCCTGATGCCATATATCGTTAGTTTTCCTAATTTTTAATAATTCTTTGAGGAAATTAGTTAATTATGATTATTTACAGCCGTTTCATCAAACATATATTTAACTCCCTTTTTAAGAGGGGATATTTTTCGTAATCTCTCTATTACAGGGGGTAATTTTTCGAGAAAAAAATCAATATCATCCTCAGTTGTAAACCGACCTATTGAGACTCTCAATGAACCATGAGCGTCCTCTGGTTTTAATCCTAGTGCTAGCAATACATGACTAGGGTCTAATGATTTTGATGAACATGCTGAGCCAGTAGAGGTTGCAATTCCTTCCGCATCCAAATCTAATACAATTGACTCTCCTTCTATATATTTAAAACTTAAATTTACATTATTCGGTAGTCTTTGAGTCGGATGTCCACTTAAATAACAATCTTCGATATTTGTAGTTGCAAAATTTATAATTCTATCTCTTAATCTAATTTGTCTTTCCATTTCTTTTTCCATTTCTTCCTTTGCGATTTCTACAGCTTTTGCAAAACCAGCAATACCGGGAACATTTACTGTACTTGGTCTTATATCCCTTTCATGACCTCCACCATACATTATAGGTGCAATATATTTACCCCAACCTTCTCTTACTCCTTGATTACGAATATATAACATACCTACACCTTTAGGTCCAAAAAGCTTATGAGCGGAAGCAGATAACAAATCAATGTTCATCTCATTTACGTCAATTGGAACTTTTCCGAATGCTTGAACAGCATCAGTATGAAATATAACATCATGTTTTTTCGCTATTGCGCCAATCTCTTTAATTGGCTCAATTGTACCTATTTCATTGTTAGCAAACATTATACTAATTAGAATAGTTTTATCTTGAATTGCACCCTCTAAGTCTTTTAGATCAATTAATCCATATTTATCAACTGGTAAAAAACTAACCTCAAATCCTTTTTTTTCTAATTCTTTATATGGGTTTTCCACTGCGTGATGTTCAATTGAAGTTGTGATAATATGATTTCCCCTTTCTATAATTTTTGAAGAAACACCAAAAATAGCAATATTATCCGCCTCTGTTCCTGATGAAGTGAAAAAAATATCATCTCTATTCGCATTAATTAATGATGCAATAATTTCGCGTGATTTTAACAAAACTTGCCCCGCTTTTTGCCCTAATGAATGCAAACTGGAAGAATTTCCATAAGTTTCTTTAAAATGCTTGTTAATTTCTTCAATAACTCTTGGATCCATTGGGGTTGTGGCAGCATTATCAAGGTAAATATATTTTGAATCATTCATATTAAATCCAAACCTAATAATTTTAGATTGTACTAATTAAATATTTATTATGCTTAAATTATTAATTCTTCTTAATATAAGAACTAATAATAAATAAAAACAAGTGATTGATATGTTTAAAGTAATGTGGGGTATGACAGGAACGGGTTATGTTCTTCAAGAATCTATTGATTTGATGAAAGAATTACAAGATGATTTTGATATAGATTTAACTGTAATTTTATCAAAAGAAGGAGCTGCTGTTGTTAAGTGGTATAAAAAGTGGACAGCTCTTACTGAAGCTGTTAAAAAGGTAAAAGTTGAAAAAACTCCAAATATTCCTTTTTATGCTGGACCTCTCCAACTCGGGAATTACGATTTGTTTTTAACTTGCCCTGTTTCTGCTAATAGTGTAGCTAAAATTGTGTACGGTATCGCAGATACTTTAATAACTAATTGTATAGCTCAAGCTATTAAAGGTGGACAGACAGTTTATATTTTTCCCTCGGATCAAGATACTGAACCGATTGTTACTTCCCGGCCTGACGGTTCTCCTTTAATTTTAAAAATAAGAGATATTGAAATAGAAAATATAAAAAAATTAAAACTAATGGAAGGGATTCTTGTAATAAATAAATTTGAAGATATTAGAAAATTAATTTTAAAAAAAGTCGAGGATAAAAGCTAAAAATTTCATTTTTCATTTAAGCTTCAAATTTCACTGGTTTTATTGCCCCTTCTGGACAAGATAATTCACACTTTAAGCAGCCTTGACATTTTGCTATTTCCCTGAATTTATACCTTATTCCTTCTTCTTCTCTTCCCACTTTTTTTACAATATCTTTATAAAAGAGATTTTTGGGGCAGAACTTTCCATTTTCTTCAAGACATTTTTCACACATTGTACATTTCTCATGGTCTATTTTTATGCTTATTATTTGATCTGCTTTTGTAATAGAAGTAACCTCTATCGCGTTTCTTGGACATACTTGAACACAATTTAAACAAGCTTTACATTTAGCATAATCGACTTTTCTTATTCCATGCTCGAAATAAATCGCTTTAGCTTTACATGCTCGTAAGCATCTTTCACATCTTAAACAAAGTTCCTGATCTATTTGAACAGGTATAAATTTTTCTTTAATAATAATTTACCTTAAATAATATTTTTAATTTAAACCTTTTTTTCATTCAAATTATCTAAATAAAGGCGGATTATAAACGTAATTTTTATAATTTATCAAAAGCCAACTTCAGGGATATAGATTTCTTATCTTTTAAATAAAAAGGAGATAAACATTTAATAAAAAATAAGATTGAGAATTTAAAATGAATTTGAAAACGATTTTTGTTATTGGAAATATCCGGTGTACTCTTTTCCAGATCCAGGTAATTGTTGTTGTTTTTGATACTCTTGAGCTTTTTGTGCTAGCTCTAACATCCTAGCTTTTATTTCTTTTCCCTGCTCTATTAGAGATGAAGTATCAATCTTTAAGTCATAAATTCTGCTTAAAACTTCTAATATACTCGCAGCAC
>CAYNEU010000233.1:0-3212 GCA_964396275.1 uncultured archaeon
CCAAAAAGTTGAATATTTCAATATATTAAAGATTCTAAAAATTGAAGTTTGAAAATAAAAAAGTGTATTCTCCTATGAATACAACGAGCTAGTTCTAATATAAATTTTATTTTTATAAATTAAAGATTATACTTTATTAAAATTAAGGAGTATCGCCTTATGAATTATGCTTCAATACTCTGTACAAAATTATCAATAGCTTGTTCTAAATCAATAATATCTTCTACATCTTTAATTTCAGAGCTAGCAAGCTTACTGAGAAACGCTTTTAAGATTTTTTCCTTAGATTTGTCTGTAGGAAATAAGAGACTACTTTTATAATGTTCCCAATCAAGGATATTAGTAAATATAAGAAATAACACTTCAACATGAGAATATTCAATTAAACCTTGTAATTTATCTCTCGTTATCATTATTTTTGTATGATCAGTATAAAATTCTGATAAATCATCATAATAATTAGTTAATCTAGCGATATTATCCAGTTGAGTACGAAGGGCTGTTTGATTTATAGGACTCTCCTCGTCTTTGTACATGATATCAAAATACGTATTTATGAAATCCTTGAGCTTTTGAAGCTTCTGTTGAAAGACTCTCGTTTTCACTATGCGTTCAAACATAGGAGATTCTTTATATCTATAAAATTTTAGCTCGAATTTGACAATATCTAATATATCAAAGAATAACTCTCGTATATCAACTTCTTCTGCCATATTTTCTTCCTCTCTAATAGATTCTTATTATTTTATTACGCAAAGATAAATTTAATTTTCTTTTACAGCACAATTCTAAATAGATTCATAAATATTTATATTTTTATTTTTAAAATTTCAAAAATAAGATATCAAATCTTTTTAATTAATATACTAATATTAAAATCTTAAAGGAAAAGAATGATCAGGAATAATTGGTTCAATATGTTTATAAGGAAGCCTTAATTGTTCCTTTTTTTTAATCAATTTCTTAAATAGTATTGCTTTAATGTGAATTTTTATGAGTCTAATTGGACATCTAATCATAAAACCCATATCATTATGAGGAGATCTTCTTAATTGTAGAAAGTCAGAAAAAAATTTTCTTGCTTTTTTTTGTGATCTTTTTTTTTCAAATAAGATAAATCGTTTAGTAATAGTCTTTAGATCTTCTGAATCTCTATAGCAATAATAATTTGATGCTTTTAAAGCCCATTTTATTGCTTCTAATTGATATTTCGTAGGGTTCAAATTTTTAAGGAATGAGATTGCTATTGCAAACAGGGAGATCATTAGATTCATAACAGTACTTCTTAACATTTCTTGGAAAGTAATTTGAATAGTTGGTCTAATATCTTCTCTTAAATCATCTCCGTAAAGGATTGAACTATTTATTAAAATATTACCAAGTACTATTTTTCTGGGAGCAAACATTGATGAGAATACTTTATTTACGCGAAATATTTTATGAAAGATAACACTTTCCCAATATTTCTTTTTAGTTAAAAAGTGACTCCTAAATATACCAGTAGTTTGGTTAATTACTCCTAATACTTTTTTAGAAAAGTGGTCATCGTATTCTTTAAAATTGTGTTTAATTTCTAACGCAATAAAATATTTCTCGATTTCTTTAATATGATGATTTGAAACTCTGTCTTTAAAAATAATCAATAAATCGCAATCAGATACTATTGTTACATCTTTGGAACTTTTAGATCTTTGGCTCCCAAATAGTAAAATTGATAAGACTTTATTAACCCCTACCTCTTTATTAATCAGAGTAATAATATCCTTTATATAATTACGGGATTGTTCTTTAATTCCATTTAATCTATTAGAAATTTTATCTTTGATTTTTTTATTACTCTCAACAGTACTGGTATTTAGCACAATGAATCAATTAAGTAGAATTCAAGTTAAATATTATGTAATTTTCTTTGTTTTATAACTTATAATTAAAATAGAATTTATTATACAAATAATTAACGAAAGTACGAATTAGACCCCTTATCATCGCTAGGTGATTTCATAAACTGATCTGCTTGCTTTTTAAATGATTCAAATATACTTTCCATTTCCTTTATTTTTTCATTAAGTTTGCTAAAATCCATATCTATAGAAAAATATTCTTTTAATAGTGTAACTAAAGCCTTAGAACTACGTGGATCTAATGTCATCATCGGTAATGGCAAAGTTTCCGCTAATAAACAAATTCCCGGAGCATAGTTATTTGCTCCAGCCCAAGCTGGGAGGATACCATTTGCTCCTGAGATATATCCTCCCTCATATAGTTTAGTGTTTTCCATTTTTAAAAATGATTGTACTAAATCTTGATCAGTTCCACATACATACACTAGAGGTGTATCGTGTACAACATCAGTAATCATTGCACCAGTACTCACATACATTCGTATCTTCCCGTCAGTTAGCTTATGCATTTCTTCACAAAAAGTTTTAGAAAATTCAAATACACCTTCAGGATTTTGGGGCTGGTAACTTGCAGTTAGAATGAAGAAATCATTCCCTTCCTCTTTATCCGTCGGTTTGTAATACACTTTTGCCGAAGGTATTTCTAATGATCCTTTTTCTACAACTGATTTAGGAGGAAAATCAAAACATTGAATATTCAAAAATTCTTTTGCATTTAAAGATTCTTGTATTGAAGTAATTGCTAATTTAGCAACTAACGCAATTCCTGGCCACCCTATTAATACAATTGGATTTCTTAAGTTTTCTTTTTCTAATTCGAACTTCCTTTCAATATTTATGTACATTTTTAATCAAACTCCAAATTTTCTCCGCATCGTGGACAAAATTTCTTAGGGCTATCGATTGAAACGCCACAAAATGGGCAGTAAAATCTACTATCTAGTCTTATATCTGGAGCATTTTTAGTTCCTTCGGTTTCAACAAGATCATTGGGCTTTTGCCTAAGAATTTTATAAGAATTTTGATATAATTCTCTTTCTGGATAATATTCTTGGGGATATTGAATTTTTAAATCTCTCTTTGCCTTTAAAGAAGAAAATAATGCAGTTAATAAACAGATAAATAATGGTGCAAAAATTATATCAACAATACTATATAGTATATTATAAAGAATTAACATTCCAAAATTTCTTGTTGCGGGATTATACCAACTATTAATAATTGGGATTGTTGATTCATTGATTAGAAAAAAATCTAGGATAGCTGTCACAATATAATCTATTATTAAAATGAAAAGAGCATTAATGACAA
>CAYNEU010000234.1:0-3184 GCA_964396275.1 uncultured archaeon
GAGATAGATGATTATGATAGTGTTGTTATTGTATTAAATGAGGCTTTTGCAGATTCATTTTAGTTTAAATCTTTTACAAAAATGAAATGGAAAAAGATGCAAGAAACATTAAAGAAAAATCACATTGTTGAACATTGTATCGCTTGTGAAGAAAATAAAATTGTTGTTGTTTGTGATATTTATCTCAATCTTGGACAAGATCAAGCAGGGCTAATTGCAAATTTTGGTGTTCTTCCAAGCTACCAACATCGCAAAATTGGGAGGGCGCTGCTTGCATCTGGAATTGAAACACTTCGAAAGAAAGGGTGTAAAACGATTAAATTGGATGTTGATACTAAAAATGAAAAAGCCTTAGGACTCTATAAAAATTTTGGATTTAATGTAAAAAATAACTTGACCGAGAAAACATATCAAATTATATGAATTGACCTTTAAACTCTAAACATCTTTTAGTTATTTTTTTTAGAAATAATCTTTATTTACTTCATTATATTTACAGAAAATAATAAATATTATTCAAGCTAATAAAATTAAAATCTATTTGTTTAAAGGATTAACTTTGTTTAAAAGAAAAGTAAAAATTTCTAAATTAAAGAAAGATAAGAGAGAAGAAATTGAAGATGTCGTTCTTTATGAAAGTCCTATTGATTTATATGTAAATTCTAAACCTTTAGTAAATATCATTTGTCTTGCTAAGGATTTAAAAGAATTATCTGTAGGTTTTTTATTTTCAATAGGAATAATTGACTCAATTAAAGATATTAAAGAAATTGATGTGAATGAATTAGAAAATTCTATTCTTGTAAATCTTAGAGAAAATATTAAATTCGATACTGAGAAACTCGATGTTAATCCAGTAAGTCGAGTCGTTGATACTTCGTGTGGCATATCATCTCCCTGGCGAAACGTAATTAAGGAAAGTTTGGATAAAACTAATGTAAAAGAAGCAATTAATGCAAAAGATAATATCAAAGTTAATGCTAGTATTATATTCTCATCTATAAAGCAAATGCAAAGTAAAACTCCACTATATCGAGAAACGGGTGGTTGTCATGGAGCTGCAGTATTTGATATTAATGGAAACATATTGAGTGTGAAAGAAGATATAGGTAGGCATAACGCAATAGATAAAGTTATTGGAGAAATGTTATTAAGGGAACATAATTTTGAAAATATATTTCTGATTTCGACAGGTCGATTGACGGGCGATTCAATTTTAAAAGCAATAAGAGCAAAAATACCTATTGTTGCTTCTATTTCTGCAGCAATTGAATCTGGTATTAGATTAGCTTTTGCATATGGGATTACTCTAATAGGTTTTGCTCGTGGTTCAAGAATGAATATTTACACTCATCCAGAAAGAATTGAACTTTAAATCTTTAAAATTAAATCTTCCAGATTCCTTCTTCATAGATTACTTGATCATCAGCAATTATTTTAGAACCTGGTTTTTTCATATCTTTTATTATATCCCAATGAATGGTACTTTCATTTTTAGAACCTAGCTCTTTAAATCCAGCTCCGAGAGCAACGTGAATAGTACATCCGATTTTTTCATCGAAAAGGATGTTTTTCGTAAATTGGGTTATTCCATAATTTATTCCAATGGCAAACTCACCTAAGATATTAGCGTTTTTAATCTTTAATATTTCTTTTAATAGGTTTTCGCCTTTATCTGCTGAACATTTTATTACTTTTCGATCTTTAAATTCTAGATAAATATTCTCAATTTCATTTCCCATATATATCCATGAATAAGTAAACCTTATATGAACATTTAACGAATCTTCTATTACTTATTGAATTCTAAATTATGTATTAGGAGAATAAAATAATGGGAAAAAAGTGGATTTGGATTTTACTATGTATAATTGGTGGAATTTTATTAATTATTAGTTCTACTGCAAGGAATTTTGCATTTTTTGAAAGTTTATTTGGTTTGATAGCTGCTGATGTCGGTCCAGTAGTAGCAGCAATCGTATCAGTAGTTATACAAATCTTAGGTTATATTTCTATGGTTGGAGGCATAGTTGTTATTATTGGAGCTTTAATTGTCGCAATGAATCACTACATAATAGGAAAAATTATTATTGCTCTTGGTGCCGGTATGGGTTTAATTAGTCTAATAATTTTTTTCATTACAAGTATTGTTGAAGGGTCAATTTATGCTGATATTGTAGGAATTATAACACAAATAGCCCATGGGAGCTATGGATTCATAGGTATTATATTGACAATAATTGCTAGATTGAAATTGAAGAAACACAAATATACAGAACAGTAGAATTCGATTACTTTCAATATTATTTTTTTATTTTATAATAATACAGTACTTTTTGAGTTATTTAACAAATTTTTTAATTTAACATTAATATATCTAAATATTATTAAATGAAAATGCATGTCATCTAATATAAGATAATAGAAAGAGGAACAGATTATGGCTAAAGCAGAAGATTACAAAATGTTTCAAGGATGTCTTATTGGAAACCGAATTCCATTTATTGAAGCATCAGCAAGAAAAGTATTTGATAAACTTGGAATAAAGACTTCTGATGCCCCATTTGCATGCTGTCCAGATCCAGTAGGATTTAACAGCACTGATCATTTAAGTTGGATGGCAATGGGTGCAAGAAACCTTACTATTGCAGAAGCTGAAGGAAAAAACATCATTTCTTTATGCAATGGATGTTTTCAAACATTAAAACTCGTTAATGTAGAATTAAAGCATGATGATCATGAAAAGGAACACGTAAATAAAATCCTAAAAACAATTGGGAAAGAATTTAAAGGCACAATTAATGTGAAACATTTTGTTGAAGTATTACATGAATATTTAGATAAAATAAAGGAGAATATAACAAAAGAACTAAGTGGATTGAAAGTTGCTTGTCATACCGGATGTCATTATAATAGACCATCAGAAAAGGTTCAAACAGACGATCCTATGAACCCTGTCAAATTAAGAGAAATTGTTACTGCCGCAGGAGTAATTCCAGTTGATTATGAAGAAGAAATGCTATGTTGCGGTACAGGAACAGGTAATACAGAAGAAGAACCTGCAATGCAAATCTTATCAAATAAGTTAACAAGCGCTATAAATGCAGGGGCAGAAGCTATGATTGTCAACTGTCCTGCATGTTTCCAACAATTTGATAATAATCAGAAAAAAGCGGGAGAAATA
>CAYNEU010000235.1:0-4567 GCA_964396275.1 uncultured archaeon
ATGAATAATTTATATAGAGATATGTTTATTGATTTTAAGGAAATCACTAAAATATCCTTCTCAATATTATTATCAATAATTTTAAAATTAGAGATAAATATAATGAAGTAAAAAAAAGTTTATAGTCCTTCTTTATGAGCTTTCATTTTTACTGTTAAATCTCGTGCACGTTTAGAATACCAGACCAATAAATCCCCCGCATCTTCCGGTTCAAAATATTCTCCACCACACAATGAAGCTGCGCGTATCATTAACTCGCGATCTGGGTTACCTAAACCGACAATATACGTAATAGTGTTTACATTATCTGCCAATTTTTTAATCTCTTCCAAGAAAACCTGCTTATCCGTAGGTACACCATCCGTTAAAAGTACTATCATAGTTGGCTGGTCGGGATTCATCTTTTGGAACTCATTTAAAACATTATGAGCTTGTATCATCGCAGAGCCCATATTTGTTGCTTGACCGTAAGAATTTCCTATTCGATCAACGATCATACGAGCTGCCTCTTCTAATACCCCTTTTTTACCGCTTGCAGAATCCATATAAAAACTATTAGAGAAAGGGAGAATCTGAGCTTCATCAGCAAAGCGGATAACAGAAACCTTTTCACCAAATCCTCTCCCAACTTTCTCACTTAAGAAGAGGACTGCCGCAAAAGCTGCTGAGATTCTACGTGGTATATTTATTCCATCTTTGAAATGTTTTAAAAATTCTTGAATTTCTCGAGACTCCATTGCTGCCTTTATCCCCTCAATAGCAGGAGCGATATTAGTCACAAAGACATCTCTAGCCATCATTGAACGGCTTATGTCAATTATTAAAATTGCGTTAAAAGGGATTAAACCAACAGGACTTAAAGATAAAGTTGTATTCTGGGTAACCCTCGCAAAAATGTCACCAGTTAAATCAGGAACAGTGGCGATAATAGAACATGCAATATTTACAGCAGACCACCTAAGTTTTATCCCCTTAAAGATAATATAATTTGAAATCCATCCCTTCATAGAATCTACGTTTTCACGGGCAGTACTTATGATTTCCCACATATTTTCACCTGAAATTGGAGAAATTCCTAGAGAAATACTTTGCAGAGGAATAATAGTCCGTTGATTTTTGTATACTTTTACTTCGAAACTCCCTATACCCGATGCTTCAAGAATTTCAGCATCAATAACGATAGTGTTTTCTGGTACAGATTCTAAAACTTCTACTTTTCCTGCGCCCATTGCTCCTGTAAGTTCATCTTCAAATGCAAGAATATCATCCATTTGAATTGATAGAGTATGTTGAGTTCTTGGACTAATTAAAGCATAACCCATTAGATTAGGTTGTGACTGAACTTCTAACATCAATTCTGAAGCTCTTTGTATAGGAGGTTCAGTAGAATATACAACAATTTGGTCTGCTTGAATGTTTGTATCTTCATAAGTATCCATACTCATTTTGATTTCATTCATATTAATATTTGCAGCATCTATTCTTGCTGATCCCATAGATCTTGTTAAAGGATCCTCCCAACCAATTAACATACCCTGACCAAGACCTAATTGTTGAAGAATACCAGAACTCAATTGTACTCGACCCCCTTCTATACCATTATCTAACATAGGCGTAAGGATTATACCATTTTTCTGATTTTGTAACATGTTAATGTCGATTCTATTTGGAAATGGTTCCGTTGGTGCTGCTGGTTCAATCATTGGTTGTCCTATGCCAGGTTGGGGTATTTCCATAGGAGGAGGAGGACGAGATGGTAAAGGTGATAATGAGGGTTGGGGTGCTGGTCTAGGTTGAGGTGCCGGTGTGGGTGTAAGTTGAGGTGCAGGTTGAGGTATAGGTGTTGGAGGTGGTGTAGGCAAAGGTGATAATGAAGGTTGGGGTGTTGGTGTAGGTTGAGGTGCAGGTGTGGATGTAGGTTGAAGTGCTGGAACGGGTTGGATAGGTGGGACTTTTGGCATATGTAATGTTGGTGTGAGCTTTGCACCCGCACTAGTGGGACGAACTGTTAATTCGACTCCCGAAAATTGTAACTCATCTAACAAATTTTTTGAAAATTGACCAGCAAAATCTAAAACTGAATCTGAAATTTTTACAGAAGCAGTTTTTTTTAGATTATTATCAATATTTAAAATTTCTATTGAATCTCCATTCTTTACTCCTAATCGATCTGCGTTTGATTGGCAGATTATAACTTTATCTTTAATATCATTATTCACGTCGACAAATAATTTGACTTCTTTTTCCGCCATCTTTATATCATCTTGATTTCTATTATAATTATGATTTAATATTTTCTCAACTTTTTAATATAATATAAGTGATTAAGCTTAAAATTTCTATCAAAAATTATCTATTTTTCTTATAAATAATAACCTAATATCAGTGTAAGATAGGTATCTAGATTTGATATTATTATAAACATAATTATCTTAATATTAAAATTTAACAAACTTAATGGATATTAAAGTAAAAATAGACGCCTGAAATTCCTAAGAGAAAAAAAATCTCAACGTTATTTATAAATAATAGTATATTAAAGATTAAGAATGCTCATCATTAACTTTAAATTTTTAGGGAAATTACTCTTTTGAATAAAAAGAGTCGTCTCATTCATTTGCTGGATAGCGGAGACTTATCTCTTTCGAGTAATATCTAAACACTTTAACGATCTTTCCCAGATCGGCAGTCTCTCTTGAGGCTCCCATTAAAAAAAAACGACCCGCAGCGCTAAGAATTATAAATCCATTATCACCTCGCAATACAACCTCGAGCATATTTTTAAATCCCAGTGTTGTAACTGCATCACTACCAGATTGAACCACTACTGCACTAAGGCTTGAAAAGAGATCTGGATCCAAATTATATCCTGGGATTGCGCTGAAAGCTAATCTCAAACCCTCTCGTGTGATAAGTGCCAACGCTTCAAGTTCTGAGTATTCTGTAATGCTTGAGAGAAATGAGCTTAAAGCAGTTGCTTCTTCAGGTGTTAAATCTGACATTTTTTATGGAAGTTAAAATTTGTTTTCAATTAATATAATCTAAAAAGTTTAGACTTAAAAATTTATATCTCTAATATATATCATCATAATTGTAAAGGTGTAGTATTTCACTTTAAAGAAATCTAAGGTTTTAATAAGTTTGTAAGAATGAGATTTAATTTTTATATCTTTTAAATTTTAAATTATACAGAAAGTTGAGGAAAGCGGTTTACTTTTATTTTCCTTCTAATTGCTCTTTAATTTGATCCTTTAACAATTCTCTTTTGCTTTTAACTTCCACTGGTTTAGATTTGGCGCCAGTGCGTTTAAGAAATTCTATAGCAATTATTTTGCCGTTCTCGCTCAAAACTCGTGGAGCATATTGTTCTGCGAAGAATATTCCCTCTGGAATCGCTCCAACCTTCGAGATTTCTTTAGTAACCTGTTTTTCACCAAGGAATTGTTGTACTTTTTCAACAATTGAGTAGGCATGATTACCAATAATAATCAGTTCTCTTTCAAAACCAGGAGGTATTTGTATTTCTTCTAATTTTTGCATAACTTGTTGGAAATCTACTTGAGTTTGGTCTTGTACGAAGTCTGCCATAGACTCTTCACCTCTATATAACGGACCAATATTTTGAGCAGCTCTATCCTTGCTCCCTGCTATATTCATACCTTCAGCAGGTTCTGGACTGCCAAAAATATTCTTTTCTCGTAATGGATGCACATTTGGACGGGCTACTTCTGCAATCTTTATTTCTTTTGCAATACCTGCTTCTGTTCGCCCCCCAATTAGCTTAATAAATTCGGGATCTTCCTCACCCTCATCAAGTGGAACGACAGCATAGTGCATTCCAACTTGACCTCGGATTTCTTGAGATCTTTTAGCACCAATGAATTTTGATCTAACACTGCTTTTAACTCCTTTCCATAGATATACTTTTCTTGCATCATCAGAAACAAGAACATAACATTCATCCGTTTCTAAAACCTCTTTAATTGAACCATCACTAGTCATTTCAGTGGTGGTACCGTCTGGGTTGATAAGAAATAATTGTGGTGACAAATTTAATCAATCTCCTTTTTTTTGTTGAAATTTAGCATTAAAAGAATTCTGAAACCTCAACTTAAGTTTTCATAGTAACTAAGTTAATAATATAATAATATTAAAAATTAATAAATCTTTATCTTGGTATTTATTCACGTTCTGACATCTGCTTAATAGAAAGTTATTGTTTTGCAAAATATTAAAAATTAAATATACTTTTTATCGCATTATTGATATTATTGACCATATCCAATGCTGTAAAACGACTTCCAATATTACTCTTGCAATATTCCCCTAATATACCATTAAAAAAAGCGGCAGAACATGCGGAATTGAAAGGAGTATTATCCGTTGCTAAAAAACATGCACATAAACCAGCTAATATATCACCTGTACCACCTATAGACATCTCTGGACAACCTGTTTTATTAATTTTAGTTTGTTTACCATTAGAGATAAAATCAAAGGGACCTTTAATCAATAGAGTTAAGTCTAATTTTTTAGCTAACTCGCGTGTAATTTTACTTCGATCCGT
>CAYNEU010000236.1:0-5342 GCA_964396275.1 uncultured archaeon
TTTATGAAGAAACACATATATAGGGGGTTTAATTTCTAATTCTTTAAACTGCTCTAATACGTCTTTAAAATAACTTATAGCTTCAGGTATTCGAGGTTTATTTTGGATGTCAATTACATAAATGGCAATTTCAGTTCCTTCAAAGTATTTACCAGGATTCTTCAAATAGGCAATTCTGTAACTTAATTGACCTCCTAGGTCCCATTCAGATATTTCTTTACCAAGAAAGTCAAAAATTCTTTTCTGAGCACCTCGAGTTGGAGAGAGGATTGCTATTTTGGAAAATTCCCTTTGAAGGGCAAGAATGATTGAAGTTTTACCTGCGTCATCTAATCCCGTAAATAAAATCTTAGAAATTTCAGGTCTGGGGGGTTCTTCTTTTTTCAAGTATAAAATTGATTGTTTAAGATTCTTTTCCATAGTGTATTTCACCTTTAAACTTATAAAAGTAATTCAAATATAAATATATTCTTTGTGTAAGATAATAAATTAAATCATGGTATTTTAGATTTTCTATTATTTATTATCTTGTAAAAATACCTATATAAATGTAATTTCTATAATCAAAAAGAGATAAAATTTATATATTATTTATTAAGTAATTCTTTTATTTTCGTAATAGCTTCTAGGGGTGTCTCTACGCCATAGACCATATCAAGTCTTCTATCGTCCAATTTTTGATTTGCTATTTTTGAAGACCATCCTTTAACACTCGTTAACGCTAAAATTGGCTTTTGATAAATCCAAGCAAAGCATATTTCAGATAACGTACCGGCTTTACCACTAATAGCTAAGCATGCATCCCCGCAGAGAACAACTACAATATTTCTTGCCTGTGAAAATGGACATGGAATAACAATATCAATGTATTCATTTGCCATAGATTTTTCTACGTGAGGGATTATTCCAATAGTTAATCCATTTTCTTCTTTTGCTCCTCTGCAAACAGCTTCCATTACACCAGATAGCCCCCCACAGGCGACAATAAATTTGTTTTGAGCAAGTAAACGTCCAATTTCAAAAGCGACTTCCTCTGTTTTTTTATCTATATCACTAGCTCCAATTACAGAAATAATACCTTTAAACTGACTTTTGATATCAGTAAACATATTTTTTATCCTCCATTTTCCTATTTTTAATAAATTTCAAATATTTTTAAAAATTGAATTATGATTATACAAAATAATAAAAATAAAATACTATTCTAGTCGATATTAATCCTATCTAATAAAACTAATTGAAATGTGTAAATCCAAATGAATGAATTAAAAAATAAAAAAGAAACTGATAATAATTCAGAAACCTCAGAAGAAGTAGAAGAAATAGAAGAAAAAACTGAAATTACTACGAAATCAAAATTAAAAGATAAATTAGGTGGAACAAAAGATAGTTTGGGTAAATTTGCTTCAAAGCTTAAAAATAAAGTAGGAGAAAGTAAAGAAAAAGTTAAATTTAAGATGGAACAACGAAAAGAAAAGAAGGAACTTGAGAGGATAGAAAAAGAAGCTAGAGAGAAAGTAGAAAGAGAAGCTAAAGAAAAAGAGGCTAAGGAAAGAGAAGAAAGGGAAGCTAAAGAGAGGGCAGAAAAAGAAGCCAAAGAAAGAGCAGCGAGAGAAAAAGCAGAAAAAGCAGCTAAAGAAAGAGCAGAAAAAGAAGCTAAAGCAAAAGCAGCTAGAGAGAAAGCAGCTAAAGAAAAAGTAGAAAGAGAAGCTAAAGAAAGGGCAGAACAAGAAGCCATAAACAAAGCAGAAAGAGAAGCTAAAGAAAAGGAAGTAAGAGAAGTGGCGGAAAAATTGGCTAGATTTAAAGCAGAAAAAGAAGCTGAAAGAAAAGAGAAAAGATCCACAAAAATCATTTGTCAAACGTGCGGTGCAGTAAACGATGCGACAAGAAAATTTTGTAGCTCATGTCATTCAACCCTTATCTAAAAAAAAGAATAAGTATAAGTAACACGAGATATGGTAACAATTATTTTCCTTATATTTTTTAATAAATTTAGTTAGGATTATATCTTAAAAACTCAGGAACTCTAACTCCAAATCATTCATATTTCTATAATTTTGAAGAAACTTAGAGATAGAGTTAGTAAAATTATTATTAATAGAAAAATAGTGACTGTAAAACATTTACTTTTACAAATATACATAGTTAATTTACCAAAGATCTTTAAAATCTTATTACATCAATTGTTTCTTTACCGTCATTTATTCTCAAAAGATTTTTTTCTTTAATAATTTTTCCTATAATCTGAGCATTCAGTCCATTTTCATTGAATATTTCTATTACCTTGCCACAATTATCCTTTGATGCTGTAAGAATATATGAGGTTGTTAAGTACATTTTAATATAGGTTTCTATTTGATAATTTTGTTCAATTAATTTTGGAGGGATTATAATCTTATTAATATTGACATCAGCTCCTACCTTTGAATATTTGATCATTTGTAATAAAGTTCCAAATATTCCCCCATTCGAAACATCCTTGGAGGCATTGACTAAATGTTTTTCAGCGATAACATTCATAGCTTTTCTTTTTTTTAAGATAGCCTCTGAAGATTTAAACATCGTCGTATCATAATAGAGTTTATTAGCTTTTCCTATTTTTCCATCAAAATCAACAGCTAAAATTATATTGTCAGTTATTTGAGCATTACCCGCGGATATATAATCTTCTTTCTTTATTTCTCCTATCATCGTAGAGCTTAATTCATAGCACTTACCTTTGATATTTGTGTGACCTCTTATTATAGGGACTTGAAATTTTTTTGAACCTTCACAAATTCCCTGTAATAATTCATTACAAATCATTGGATCTATGACAGAAATAACTATACTAGCGGCTAACGGAATACCTCCACAAGCATAAATATCATCCACACTTACTAAAATAGAGCTAAATCCTGCGCCATATGGAAAATTCTCAATAAATTCAGTCCTTATTCTATCAGTTGTAATTAAAATGAGCTTCTGATTATTTTTAACTGCTGCTGAATCTTCACCTAGATCTGAAAAGATCTTAGAACTTTTAAAGGAATTTTTATCTATATATTGTACAATGGGGTTAATTTCTTTCTTTTCTATGATATTTTGGTTATTTCTAATGCTTTCAGCGATTTTTTTAAGAAACATTTATGATTTAAATATAAAGCTATTAATAATTAAATTTGCTTAAAATAATTTAAGAAGTTTTAAACTTAAAATAAAAAAATGATTTTAAAATATAATGGAAGAATTACTTAAATCTTCAATTATAAAGGGATTTGTATTAAGTGTTTTTGGAGAGCTTGGTCCAACTCCAATTTACTGCTTTCCCAATTATGTTACTGAAAAAGAATTCAAGGAACTTTCCAAAGAATCAAAAGTTCAAGGCCATCTTATTTTAACATATCGAGATATTACTCAAATTTCCATAAAAAATTTAAGCCTTTTTATTAGTGATAAGACTGTTTTGGAAGAGAAGGATCTCACAAAAATTCAATATTTTGCAATTTTACCATATCCTGATTTTAACACAACTTCTCTTACATATTTTCATTTTATTAGGTTAGGCTCTGAAAATTATCCAATCCCAACCGCATTTTCGATATTAGCAGAAGAAAAAAGCCGAAGCTTTTTATATAATAATATAAATCGAATTAAACCAGTTGTTACTGAATTTTTCAAAACTTTTGATAAAAAGATGCTTAAATCTTATCCTCCACGTGAAAATGTTGAAGAATCTTTCCAGGATCTTTTGACAGAATTAATAGAAATTGAGAAGAATCCTTCAACTCCAATTACTACTCATAGGAAGATGAAGATTTTATTCGCAGGTTTGGATAATTCAGGCAAAACTAGTTTTTTACTATCTGTAGATCGCAAATATAGTAAACTAATCGGTCTTAAACCTACAGCAGGAGCAAGTATAAAATCTATTGAAGCATTAGGGGCTACAATTTTTCTTTGGGATTTAGGAGGACAGAGAAAATTTCGAGAAAAATACATTAATAAAGCTGAAATCTATTTATATGAGGCTGATCTTTTGTTTTACTTTATTGATATTAAAGATAGAGCAAGATTTGATGAAAGTCTTGAATATCTTCAAAATCTGAAGAGTGTGATAAAAAATTTCAATCAAAATACACCAATAGTGTACATATTATCAAAAGGAGATTCTGATATCTTAAATACAGGAGAAATTAGAGAAAATATCGAATTTATAAGGACAAAATTAAGAGAAAATAATCAAGATGACTCACTAGAAACATATACTACAAGTATCTTCCAAATCTTTACAATTCTAAGAGCTTTTTCTTCAGGTATCTCAAAATTAAGTCCAAATAGAGATCTTATTAATCATAATCTTAAAAAATTTTCTTTAATGACAGGATCATATTTAACGCTACTTTTGAGCGTTGACGGTTTAGTCCTTGCGAATTTCTATGATAAACAAGCTATGGGTTTAACGAAAATTCCTAAATCAGAAGTAATGAATGTATTTGAAATCTCCGCACCTCAATTTACGGTTTTATTTAAAATATTTTCAAAATTTAAAGCATTACAACAAAATGAAGCGTTATTCAGAGTTTCAAGTACAGTAATTTTTATTAAAAGAATCCAAATTGAAGAAAACGATATGTTTCTCTTATTTTTAGTAGATAATGAAAATAAAAAAGATAAAATTAATGAAGAATTGTCGGGATTCTTAAAATACACCCAAGATTTACTTTTACGCTATATAGCTTAAAATATTGTTTTTAGAGGCGTTCTCTCATCTATCTTTTTTCTTAAAATCCTTTTTCTATAATAAGAATTGACTCCAGAAATTAATGAAATTGCAGGTATAATACATTTTGCGAATTTTATTGGTCCAAATAAAATAAAATCACTAGGAGAAGAAGCACAATAGGTCATTATTGAAGCTATTGCTCCACATCTAGCATTCTCACCATACTTTTTAGCAAAATTCCATCCATAAATTGCATTAGCAGGAGCAAATCCAGTAGGCAAGCCTAATTCTTTTTTGATTAGTCCAGTTGTTTCAAAATTGATTGAAATAGAGGGTAAATCTAATACAGCTGTATCAACAATACAATTATCAATATTTGCTTTTTGAGCCTTAGGGATTAATAATTCTTTTAAAAATTTCAACTTCTGTTTTGGAAAAATATATTTATTTCCAAATGTAAGGAGCACAGCATTTTTAACTCCAATTTCCTTTAAGCGCTGTAAGTTTTCATCTGTAGTATTTCCATCAATGCTGTTTAATATAGCTCTATTTAATAAGCCTATTTCTTTTAATCTTTCCATTGCGGGAATTCTTGAAGAATCATTCAATCCATCAACCAAAAAGGGATAGTCTA
>CAYNEU010000237.1:0-3826 GCA_964396275.1 uncultured archaeon
CAATCTAAAGTACGAAGGGGATAAGCAACGATCGGAGAATTAATAACATCTTCTACAGTTATTTTTAGAGGACCATGAGCATAGGGATTCATTCTGGCATAACCTCGATTTTTTACAGCAATTTCTGCCATGGTATTTCTAAATGAATCTTCTTCCTTACCAAAAATTTTCCAATATCTTTGAGCCATGACAGCATAATACCCTGTATATATATGACCTAACGGAGTTTCCCAATCTTTATCAGCTGCACATGCAATAAGATGGTTTCCCTCATCAGTGGGAACTTCATCCATTCTCTCCCATCCTAACGCAAGAGCGCAATCACTATAACCTGAAGCTACAGCTTTAACAGCTTCCCACATAGCAGAACCACCTGTAGCCCCACCAGTCTTTACACCAATATTACCTAATGGATCCAATCCAAGCCTATCATGAATTACTGCTTCGCCAAGTAATTGATCTCCAAAATGATCAGCAAAATGACCATAATAACAAGTGTGAATATATTGTTTTAATTCTCTAGGAGTCATTTTCACAAAATCTGCTGCTGCCGTTAATGCTTCAATGCACAATTCTTCAGTTCGCGTTTCTGGAAAAGCTCTATCAAATTTTGACATACCTACTGTAGCTAAATAAACTGGTCGCATTAATTTCGGTATTTTTAATTGTTTATCACTAAATTTAATCATGTTAATTACACTTTTTTGAGCTTCACGCCTTTTTATTTTTAGTATATAGTTTTCAAATATATATGATATTTTATTGTTATGTTTTATTTTGATTAAAAGATTTCTAATTGGGCTTTTTAAGAAAGGTGGGAAAAAGATCCTATTTTATATAGAAGAAAATTTAAAATTCTTTGAAAATTGACTTACTCATTATGGATACAAGACTCCCAGAATTTCCAAAAATAGAAATTAGCAGAAAGATACCCGAATTAGATTTAATAAATAACCCAATTTTTAATACAAAAGAAAAGACATTTTTAACTCAATTTCATGATTATATGGAAGAAAATCTTGAAAAAGATTTGAAAACCTTAGAGGAATTAAATTATTCGGCAGAAGAACCAATTCAAGAAAAGAAAAAAGAAATCGTAGTTAATCTTATGAAAAAATTGGCAGAAAAAGGCTATTATAGTACAGTAATAGATTTTGAAGATCATGAAGTTGGAAATGTTACAAGAAACGCTCTTATAGCATTAGCATTATGTGGAGGCTTTTGGTCTCAAAACAGTGATAGATATATAAATGGGAACTGGAGTATTGAAATGGGAAGATTAGCGGGAGGAACACTATATTGTAACCCCGTGAATTATAAAGCTAATGATTACCAAAGGGAGAAATATCTTATCCCTGTAGTAAAATATGGTTTAATGGCTGCTTCTGGTATGACTGAATTTAATGCTGGTAGTGATATTGTTAGAATTGAGTTAAGACTTGACGATGAAGGGGATAAAATAATCGCGAATGGAAAAAAACTCTTTATAACTAATGGAATGTTAGCAGATTACATTATTCTTTATGGTAGATTAAATAGTGGAAGATTAGGGGGCATAATAGTAAATACAGAACATCAGCAATTGAACAATTTCGAATCTTCGAGAGTTAGAACTTACGGAATGAATGATGCTTTTGTCAGCCGTTTAGTATTTAATGATGTTGAACTTCCTAAAGAAAATCTACTAGAAGGTGATGGATTAGATATTATGTTTCATCAACTGACTGAAGAGAGATTAGTTATTAGTGCCGAAGCTATAGGTGATTGCATTAAAAAGTTATTCTTTTCTCATAGTTTTGCTCTTGAACGTGAACAATTTAAACACAAATTACATCAATACCAGATTATTAGATTTCCAATTGCTGAAAATATGCGCCAAACCAATTTATTACTTTCCGCTTTAATAAACTACACTCGGGAAATAGATAAAAGAACACAAATAGCTAGTTCTAAAATAATGGCTTCTCAAGTAATGGGATTAAAAATTCAAACTTCTGAATTAGCATTTCAAACTTCAATTGACTTATTTAGGACTATGGGAGGACGTGCGTTTACAGAACAATATTGTAATCAAGTGGCACTTTTTGATGCTTACTGCATGATTCATGGTGGTGGAAGCCAATATGTGCTTGGAGATGCTGAATCAAGAAGATTTTTTAAAACTAAATAATGAAAAAGCAAAATCTAGATAATAGTTAAAGATCTCTAAGATGTTGAATAAATTTTTAATTTTACTATAAATCTTAAGAGAATTCATTATTAAATAACACATCTTAATTAATGATAGATGATGGATTACTACAAATTCGAAAGCTTCGATATTACACCAATAGTAGAACAATATCGTGGAAAAAGAATACAAGACTTGTATCAAAATCATCGTACCATTAGCAATAATGAGGGTGAATTTATTGAATTTTTCTGGGAGGAAAAAGACATTCCAAATGATATAGATTTATTTAAGACTCAAAAAAAATTGTTATATAACCTTAAAACTGTAAATTATATTGGCGAGTATATTGAAAAAAAATTAAATCAGAGAGGAATAAAAACTCTCATAGACTTAAAATATAATTTAAATTTTAGTAGTCCAGCGAATCAAATTATAAACTTAATTAAAAACAAGGATTATAAAACACTGGCTAAAATTAGACACATCACTGATTTAGATGTAAGTTTTTGCTTTAAAATTGAAGATTTTTTGTTTTTAGATATTGAAACTCTGGGTATCATTGATAGTCCTGTCATCCTAGTAGGGATTGGCTTCTTTAAAAATAGTAAATTTAAAATCCATCTCTTATTCGCAAGAGAACTTGAAGAAGAAATAGCAATTTATGAACATCTAAAAACTCAAATATTTCCGAATTTTAAATCTTTCATTACTTATAACGGAAAAACCTTTGATATACCGTATTTAGCAAATCGATTTTTATATTTTTTTGATAAAAATCCTATGATTTCTGAAGATGATCCCCCATATGAAAAAAGTAATACCAAATTTCATCATATAGATCTATACCATCATTGTCGTCGTCTATATAAAGGAAAATACAATAATTACTCCTTGACAAGTATGGAAGAAAACCTACTGAGATGGACCAGAAATAATACATTACCAAGTAATTTAGTTGGTCTCTGTTATCGTAAATATAAAGATAATCCCAAAAGATATATAGGATTAATAAAGGAAATTATTGAGCATAATTATTATGATATTTACTCCATGCCTTTAATTCTTAAAAATCTTCTTGAAAATTTTTAAAAAAAAGTCGTAATAAATATTTCTGCAAAATTATCATATCAAGAAAAATTAATTTAGATTTAATAATTCTTCAAATTGATATATATGGAAGATTTAGAAAAGAAATTGTTTGATCGCTCTTGGAATCATATGAATAGGGACAAAATGATTAAAAAATTACAAGAGACCGATTATGATATAGTAATTATAGGTGCTGGGATTACAGGAGCAGGAGTTACTAGAGAAGCAGCAATGAGGGGATTGAAGGTTGCGTGTGTAGACATGCAGGATTTTGCAGCAGGAACCTCTTCAAGGAGTTCAAAACTTGGACATGGAGGTATTAGATACATAGCTCACGGAGATTTAGACTTAGTAAAGGAAGCATTACATGAACGAAATTGGATGAGAGCCCATATACCTCACCTTATACGACCAATTCCATTCCTGTTTGTTCATTTAGAAGGAGGAAAATATAAAATACGTGATATAAAAGGTGCAGCAAAGGTTTATGATTTTTTAAGCGATAATGAGTCAGAATTTAAAAATTATAAGAAATTTCGGATGCTTTCACCAGAGGAGATTTTT